>JBGTMS010000068.1:0-17098 GCA_041743425.1 Zeaxanthinibacter sp.
AAATTTCAATACGGACTTCAACCACCTGTTCCAGCCACCCCGCCGCTTTCATTTCGGCACACCATCTTTCAGCGGCTCTCCATGGTCCGAGGGTGTGTGAACTTGATGGCCCGACACCAATTTTAAGCATATCAAAAATACTGATGCATTCCATATAGTTCCGCGTACGAAGTATAAAGATATAACTATTTCCGCTCCCGGAAAGCAAGGGCCCGGATGACACTGAAAAGTGAAGGGATAGCCGATATAAGATCGACTCCAGCCATATGCGACTGTGCTTAGATAGGGAGGATTAATGACATCATGTCAGTTTTATCGCAATGGCATGTTGTTTGCCAATTATAAATCGATCCGAAAAAGAACAACACTAATAATAAATTATAAAAAATGAGCAAAATTATTGGAATAGATTTAGGCACTACCAATTCTTGTGTCTCGGTTATGGAAGGTAATGAGCCCGTAGTGATACCGAATGCCGAAGGCAAGCGCACTACGCCATCCGTTATCGCCTTTGTCGAAGGCGGAGAGATAAAGGTAGGTGATCCGGCCAAAAGACAAGCGGTTACCAATCCTCACAAGACCATATACTCTATCAAACGATTTATGGGGAACAAGTTTTCCGAATCCAGAAAGGAAGCGGAGAGAGTTCCCTATAAAGTGGTGAAAGGAGATAATGACACTCCCAGGGTAGATATTGACGGTCGGCTCTATACGCCTCAGGAACTTTCTGCCATGATTCTTCAGAAAATGAAGAAAACGGCCGAGGATTATTTGGGCCAAACTGTGACAAGAGCCGTGATTACGGTACCTGCTTACTTTAATGATGCCCAGCGTCAGGCCACCAAGGAGGCCGGAGAAATTGCGGGCCTTAAAGTTGAGCGTATCATTAATGAGCCTACGGCAGCTTCTCTTGCATACGGCCTTGATAAAAAGCACAAAGATCAGAAGATCGTGGTTTTTGACTTTGGAGGGGGTACACATGATGTATCTATCCTTGAACTGGGGGACGGAGTTTTTGAAGTACTTGCTACCGATGGCGATACCCATCTCGGTGGGGATGATGTCGATCAGACAATCATCGACTGGCTTGCAGATGAGTTTAAAAAGGAGGAAGAGATAGATTTGAGAAAGGATGCGATGGCGTTGCAAAGAATTAGGGAAGCAGCTGAAAAGGCAAAAATAGAACTTTCCTCTACTGCACAAACGGAAATCAATCTTCCATATGTGACCGCAACGGCTACAGGACCCAAGCATTTGGTGCGCACCCTATCAAGATCCAAGTTTGAACAATTGATAGCCGAACTGGTTAAGAGGACCATTCGGCCATGTGAAACTGCCCTGAAGGCCGCCGGTTTGTCCAAAAGTGATATAGATGAGATCATCCTTGTTGGAGGATCAACCCGTATCCCGGCTGTTCAAGAAGCGGTAGAGAAGTTTTTTGGTAAAAAGCCATCCAAAGGTGTTAACCCCGACGAAGTTGTGGCTGTTGGTGCTGCTATTCAGGGAGGAGTGCTGACGGGAGATGTGAAGGATGTATTGTTATTGGATGTCACCCCTTTATCCCTTGGTATAGAAACTATGGGAGGTGTTCTTACAAAATTAATAGAATCCAACACGACGATCCCTACCAAGAAGTCTCAGATCTTCTCTACAGCGGCGGATAATCAACCTTCTGTGGAGATTCATGTGTTACAGGGCGAAAGATCAATGGCCGCAGATAATAAGACGATCGGACGATTCCATCTGGATGGCATTCCGCCTTCTCCCAGAGGAACCCCACAGATTGAAGTGACCTTTGATATCGATGCCAATGGAATTATCAAGGTTAGTGCAACCGATAAGGCTACAAATAAGACCCAGGATATCCGAATTGAAGCGTCATCAGGACTGACAGAGGAAGAGATCAAGAAGATGAAAGCGGAGGCCGAAGCAAATGCAGAAACCGATAAAAAGTCCAGGGAATCTGCCGATAAATTGAATGAAGCGGATGGCATGATTTTCCAAACCGAAAAGCAGCTGAAGGAATTCGGTGATAAACTCTCGGAGGAAAAGAAAAAGCCGATAGAAGAAGCCCTCGGGGAATTGAAGGCAGCTTATGCTACAAAGGATGTGTCACAGATCAACCCGGCCCTTGAGAAGATCAATGAGGCCTGGAAGGTCGCTTCTGAAGAGATGTATAAGGCTCAGGCCGAAGATAAGAAGACCTCCGGAGGACCATCTTCTGACGGACAGGATAGCGATACTTCGGATAACGGCAAGGAAGCAGACAATGTGGAGGATGTGGATTTCGAGGAAGTGAAGTAAATCACGTTTTACTACGCAGATTGACTGAATGAAACCAAGGGGGCGATGATGATCGCCCCCTTTTATTTGGTATGTATTTTATTTTCTAATGACTTAATATAAAGTAATTTTGGCATATGGTCAGGAAATACAAGGTCATTCTGGTTTATGTCGGATATGCTTTCTTATATCCTTCCTTTCTGATTTCACAGGAACCGAAGATTTTTACCAAAGACGATTTCGATCTTAACGGAAAGGTAAAGTCCTGTCTGGTAATTACGGACTATGGGAAGGAGGAATTCGATTTTAACAGGAAAGGGCAACTTACCAAATCCGTCACCCGCTACAGTGCACAGGATTACGATATCAATTACTACATGTACCATGGAGGGCATCTCAGGGAAAGGAGGGATGAGTCTTACCGCGACGGGGCGTTAGACAGGGTCACTTCCATGGCGCATTTCTATACCCGGGATACAGTCCCTCAAAAAAAGGTTACAGAAAAGATTCTTTCTTACAACAAGGACTTTCTGGATAACTATGAATATCATTATGGTCCGGAAGGCAGACTTGTCAGGATTATACATTCCAGTCAGGACAGGCTGGACGAAACTACTGTAGCATACGAATGGGATGCGCAGGACACCACAACGACTTATTCTCTTAATGGCGTTTTACTCAAATCGGTTAAAATTACCAATAGCAGACAGGATAACGATTCGGTTATAAGAAAGGAATTGGTCCGGGAATATATGGAGGGCCTGTTGATAAAGGCAGACGAGACCTGGTATGATTCTTTCGGACAGATTATTCGCGAATTAAGTTTTGATGTTGATCCCAATTCAGGATCTATGATTCCCTTCAGAGAGCTGGTTTACTCATATAAAGAGCAGGGAATTCTTTCGGAGGTGACCACAAAGAAGGACCATCAGAACTCTAAAAAAGAGTTTATTTACCAGTTCGATAGTAATGCGGAGGGCAATTGGGTTAAGAAGATTGTCACCCCTGACAATGCGTATACGACAAGGCGAATTACGTATTATGAAGATCCGGCCGGGGAACCGGATCCTAAGTAGGCAGGAGGGTCATTTTATTTATTTAGGAGAGGCACATTTTTTAAACGCCTGCAAAGCCTCATTCTGAATAATCATGTATTGTTGCATATAGAATTTTCTGGTTTCCTGCAGGGATTCGACTTCCAGTTCCGCTTCCGTCCTGCTCATAAAAGCCCCTGTAAAGGAGGGTACTGTACCACAACCTGTAATTTCACCTAGTTCCCTGCATTTTTGACTAAACTCTATCAGAGTGATTTCAGCAATACGCTTTAGTTGAAGTTGCGCCTTCAATTCGTCCGATGATTTGCTATTTCTGACAGCTATTCTTTCTTCCCCCGCAGCTATTACTGTATCGGTATCCTGTAGCGGATGCCGGACTTCCCCCGTACATGAGTCAAGTGTGGTCATTAGCATTTGCGCATCGGCAACTGCTTTTTTGGTAAAGTAACGGCCCATTTCCCAGTCTTTGGGATCCAAGGCCTTCTGTAAATTCTCCATCCCATTTAGAATGGAATTTAAAGAAGCGTCACAACCACACTGATTCACCAGAAGACGGGTTTTTTCAAAAGCTTCTAACGCTCGTTCCGCATAGTACTGCTGATGATCAAAATTATGGGACTCAAGGGATTTTTTCGCATGAGACAGGCCATAACTTGCATTAGAATAAGCGTTAAGACAATCGGCGTATGAAGCAGAAACTGTGGTCATAAGCAGTACAGAAAAGAGCCATTTGATCATTGGATACAGAATTGGAATGAGGTTGAATTAATAGCAGTGCAAGGTGCTATTTATTCGCGCGGCCCGCAATTTATTGTTGTGTAGGCATTAGAAATTGTGGTAAAATGCCGGTGGTGACAGTTCCAATTCTCAGTCCGGGCTTTGTACTTCACTTTAAATTTAACCCGTGTCCTGATCTTCTGGATGCCCATTCCGCTTTGAGGATTCCGTAACAACAGGTATTTCTTTTATACCCATCAGAAAGATATACATCGCTTCGCAAGATGCCTTCCAGCATTGCCCCTAATTTTTCCACTGCCTTCCTGGACCGAACATTACGCTCATCGATACGGAACTCCACCTTTTCCATCTCCATAGTATCAAATGCGAAGTCCATCATTAAATTTTTTACATGGGTATTGAGCCCGCTCCCCTGAAACTCTGTACCTATCCAGGTAGATCCAATATGGAGAATTTTGTTTTTTCGGTCAATATTCATATATCGCGTGCTGCCGGCATACTTTTGAACCACTTTATCGTAAATAATAAAGGGAATAGAAATCATTCTGGCAGATTCAGCCAAAGCGGTCTCCACGTAATTCCTGAGCGCCTCCGGAGTGCTTATTTCGGAAGGTGAATACTTTACCAGACCCGGTTCAGCAGCAATGGAAAGCAATTGCTGATAGTTTTCCAATGTCAATAGAGAAAGTTGCACATAATTATTTTCAAGATTGATCGCTTCCGGCATCAGATCAGGTGATTTATATGTTCTTTTTTTAGAACATGTCCACCTTCAAAAATATGGACTTTGGCTCTGCCGCGAAACAATAGATCAATTTTTTGTTGCTCCTCCAGCCATCGCTCGCCGGTAAGAAGTGCATCCATGTCACCCACCAACACTTTTATTTCGGCAGCAGCAGGCAAACAATCGAATGCCCCCGGAGACAATTCCCCCGGAATTCCCCCGGAATATAGGATAAGGCGGTTACAGGCTATCTTGCTACTGGCAACCCACCTGGTCGCTACGGATACCCCCTGTGAGAAACCAAATACCGTCAGTTTGAGGTCAGCAGGAGGCTTTTCTGATTGAAACACCGCATCGGCATAGGCCAGGATATTCCGGGTTTCAAATATTGTATTTTCCCTTGTGAGCCAACTGGCACCTATTTTTTTGTATTGTCTGTCCTGGTAGTATTTTGAAGGTGCCTGCGGGGCGATTATGTAATTCTCTGCAGGGGGAAGTTCGTCAAAATACCTGATGAAATAGCGACTTAAAAACCCGATGCCATGAAAAACCATCCATATATTTCTCGTATCCGGACCCAGGGTATTTAAGGTCGAATAGGTATTTGAACTCTGGTACTTAACCTCTTTTTCAATCATCTTCATCGGCCTGGAATTACATGGTTTGCATTTAATAATGAATGTTTAATTTTACGTAAAATTTATTCCATGAACGAATACCAGGAGAAAATTATAAGAATTTGCAATGACATCCGGAAGGATACGCTCATGGACACCCTGGAAATCGAATATGTCGATGTCGGTGAGGATTACCTGACCGCCAGAATGCCTGTTACCCGCAAAGTACATCAATCGGACGGGATATTGCATGGAGGAGCATCGGTTGCACTGGCAGAAAGTGTCGGTAGTGCCGCTTCATACGTTTTTCTTGATGGTAAAAAATTTATAGTAAGAGGCATTGAAATTTCTGCGAATCACCTCAGGAGTATTCGTGAGGGCTATGTCTTTGCCAAGGCAAAACTCATTCATAAAGGAAGGACAACGCAACTTTGGGAAATCAGGATCACCGATGAGTCAGATCAGTTGATATCGATATGCAAACTCACGACTATTGCTTTACCAAAAGAATAGCATCCGGCAGATGCTCAGTCGGGCAAAGGAACAATTAGACGCGGCCCGTCCTTTCGTACTATACAGAAAACCCGATACGGCAGCGTTATTCGGAATTTTCCAGGCTGATGACAGCGTGCACTCGGGCAGCGACTTATCTCAAAGCGGATTTATTTTTGCACCTTTTGACGGATCTAAACTGCCGGTACTCCTTCGGCCGGATCAGATTTTTTATTCCGACGCCCCCGCGGTATCGGAACGTCTGAAAGCAGTTAAAGTCTCAGGACAGAAAACATTCACTGAGGGCAAAAAGATGAGGCACATAAATCTGGTCGCCGTTGCCCTGAAAGCTATACATCAGGGAGTTCTTCGCAAAGTGGTACTTTCCTGCAGCATAGAAGTGCCATCAAAGCAGCATCCGCTTGCTAAATTTCCTGCCTTGTTAGATATGTATCCCGAAGCTTTTTGTTATCTCTGGTATCATCCTCACATAGGTACCTGGATGGGAGCCACTCCTGAACTCTTGCTCGAGAAACAAGGTGATAAGCTGATGACCATGGCTCTGGCGGGTACCCAACCTTTCCGGACCGGAAGTTTACCGGAATGGACTGATAAGGAAAAAGAAGAACAGAACATGGTAACAAGTTATCTCAAAGATCGTCTGCATTCTGTTTCAGAAGAGTTGAAGGTTGATGAAACGGTATCGGTAAGGGCTGCCGGGGTCTGGCATTTGCGGAATATACTCCGTGCGAAGGCAGGTCTTTATCAATTGCAAACTATTGTTTCGGCACTGCATCCTACTCCTGCGGTCTGCGGGCTGCCGGTAGGGGTCGCGACAGATTTTATTAAGAATAATGAGTCCTATGACCGACAGTTTTATACAGGGTATTTAGGTGAGCTAAATCTGGGAGATCAATCCGGATGCAGTTTATTTGTAAATCTCAGGTGTATGCAATATGATAATCATCGTTATCTTCTCTACGCAGGTGGCGGAATAACCGCCGGTTCCAGCCCAGAAAATGAATGGCTGGAAATTATGGAAAAGTGGAACACGATGATGTTGGTGTTACATAATTCGGAGTAAGCATTGGGTCAATAGAAGGAAGCATTGTATTTTTGAAATGCTTATGAAATATACGGACATCCCTGTTGCACAAATGGTCATTGATCATTGTAAAAGCAGGGGCATAGATACGATCGTCATCTCCCCCGGATCAAGGAATGCGCCACTGATCATTGGGTTTACTGAGGACCCTTTTTTCAATTGTTATAGTATTGTTGATGAAAGATGTGCCTCATTTTTCGCCCTTGGTATGACACAACAAACCCAGCGACCGACCGTATTGGTATGTACCTCCGGCAGCGCCATCCTGAATTATTATCCGGCTGTTGCCGAAGCATATTACAGCGATTATCCGATCATTGTACTTTCTGCTGACAGACCTCCGGAAAAAATTGATATCGGAGATGGACAAACTATAAGGCAGGAAAATGTTTTGGAGAAACACGTGGCATTTTCAGCCCATCTGGAACTTGACAGCAAGCCCGGATCTGTTGACAGATCAGCTCAGCAAATGCGCGGTACGGAGGACAGTGAGGCACAAGCCCTCCATCTTAGTCATATCCGGAAACACAACAATTCCTTATTGAACCAGGCTTTTAATACGGCGATAGAGACAAACAGCCCCGTGCATGTCAATATCCCTCTGGAAGAACCGCTATATGGGACAATAAATCATCCGGGGATAGCGGCAGAAGTGACCTTGCCGACTGTAACCATCCTACCGGTACCAGATATGGAAGTAGCCAGGGAATGGCATAGTGCGGATAGGAAAATAGTTCTGGTAGGAACCAGCAGGCCGGGAGTTTTACAAGTAGAGATTGCAGAAATGCTTGCAGCAGATCCATCTGTCCTGGTTTTTACAGAAACCACTTCCAACCTTCACCATCCTTTATTTTTCCCAAGTATAGACAGTATTATCGCTCCAATTGAAAGGTCTGAAGCTGAGGAGGCGGAGTTCAGCAAACTTCAGCCTGAAATTCTTCTGACTTTCGGTGGCATGGTCGTTTCGAAAAAGGTAAAGGCCTTTCTGAGAAAATACCGGCCCGCGCATCACTGGCATATCGATCCAAAAAAAGCCAATAACACTTTTTTTTGTCTGGACAGGCATTTTAAAACAGAGGCCAATACCTTTCTTCAAAAATTATATTCTCATGTGAGACCTGAATACAGTGCCTATCGTCCCTATTGGGACAAGATCAAAGTCCGTTACGAAGCCAGACGGAAAGAATACCTGGAAACAATTCCTTTTTCTGATATGCTGGTATTTTACCATATCCTTCGGATGATCCCAAAAGGGTATCAAGTACAGCTCTCCAATAGTTCCACCGTGCGCTATACCCAGCTCTTTGATATGGATTCTTCTCTGAGCGTGTACTGCAACAGAGGTACAAGTGGCATTGATGGAAGCACTTCAACTGCAGTAGGCGCCTCGCTTGGCTCGGGTAGGCCAACACTTTTACTTACGGGTGATCTCAGTTTTGTGTATGACAGCAATGCGCTCTGGAATAACTTTCTCCGGGCTGACTTCAGGATCATCGTGATCAATAACGGGGGAGGGGGTATTTTCAGGATCCTGCCGGGAAAGGAAGAATCAGAAAATTTTGAAAAGTTCTTCGAGACCGTCCATCAGCTGGATCTGGGAAAATTATGTGAGTTTTACGGCCTTTCACACATTCTGGCCAGCGATGCGGCGCAGCTTCAACAGGGCCTGGTGGATTTTTTTATGGAATCTAGCCTTCCAAAAGTGCTCGAAGTACGCACTCCACGGCTTGTCAATGATGAAATTTTGCTTACTTATTTTGATTTTATATCTTAGGGCGGAATGCTAAACTGAACCCAAATATCTTAGATTATGAGCAACAAAAAAGAGGTATTGATGGCCCAATACGCTTCCGACCTAAAGGTCAGATTCGGGATTCATCCGGATATGGAACTGTTGAACAAAGTTGCGATAGCCCTGGGTCCTTCAATTTATAATGCCGACTCATCAAGGGTTTCCGGTTCTGACGAGACTGAACTAAATAGGGTTAAGAATAATTTCCTCATCAAAAAACTTGGGTTATCAGATGATCCGGAGCTCATGCAGGGTATTCACAATGTAATGAATACCTATGGTGCAACAAACAGGAATAAATACCGTGCTGTTATATATTATATGCTTGCGAAACATTTTAAGAAGGAA
Organism: Zeaxanthinibacter sp.; assembly: GCA_041743425.1. GTDB lineage: Bacteria > Bacteroidota > Bacteroidia > Flavobacteriales > Flavobacteriaceae > JTS-RE37. The sequence goes on from JBGTMS010000068.1 coordinate 9,155, forward strand.
TCTGCCTTTTAAATGCGGTATTCGCAATGAATGGCTCATACCCTGATGTAAAACCAGAATAGCCGCGGAGCGCTCTCACAGGTTGATCAGGCCGATTTCAGAAAATGAATGGCTAAGTTCGGTGCCTTTATAAAATGTACCTTTGCAACATGATTGAACTGGGCAATTACAATACCCTCACTATCCTCCGGTCAACAAGCGTCGGTCTTTTTTTAGGAGACAAGGACGTTGATGACCTGTTATTGCCCTCCAAATATGTTCCTGAGAGTTTTGAAATAGGGGATACACTCAGGGTGTTCTGTTATCTTGATCATGAAGAACGGCCCATAGCCACTACCTTAGAACCTTTTATCAAACGAAATGAATTTGGCTACCTGAGGGTTGCCGAAACCACGGAGTACGGCGCTTTCCTGGACTGGGGTCTTGAAAAACATTTGTTGCTTCCGTTCAGGGAGCAAAGAAGCCAGTTGCAGGCCGGGGAATGGCATGTTGTCCATTGTTATCTGGATGAAAAATCTTTTCGTCTCGTGGCATCCTCCAGGCTCAATCGCTTCCTTGAAAAGAAGGATATCACCGTTAAGGTACCGGATGAAGTGACTTTGCTGGTAACCCGTCGATCAGATCTCGGCTGGGATGTTATCGTGAACGACCGTCATGCCGGTCTGGTCTATACCAATGAGGTATTCCGCGAGTTGCGTGTAGGGGACAGACTTCCGGGTTTTGTCAGGAATGTGCGGCCGGACGGAAAACTCGATATTCTGCTGCAACCCATTGGAACCGCGATTCTGGAACCATCTTCAGAGCTTATTTACAGGAGATTACGAGAGGAGGGAGGCTATCTTAAAGTCCACGACAAAACATCTGCTGACGACATTCATGCGCTTTTTGCGATGAGTAAGAAAACCTTTAAAAAGGCCATAGGCACCCTGTATAAGTCCCGGAAAATTGAGATAAAAGAGGACGGGATATATTTGATCTAAGGGGGTTGGCGGGCGTAGAATTCCCATGAATTTGAGGAAAATCGAACTAGAATTATAATATAAAAGCTTTCATTTTGTTCTATAATGTATTTATTTTGTTAATCAATAGAATGCTTAATAATGTAGTTGGCGACACTTCTAAATCCTCTGATAATGCCATTTATAGAAGAAAGTGATTTACTGGAATTGCATAAGGATATTGATAAGGCGCAAATCATCAACGAGCGCCTGCTGGATCAGATCAAATTCAAGAATAAGGAAATAAAAAGAAGCAAGTTACAGCGAAATGCCTTCGTCGCTGTCACGACACTACTGTTGATAAGCGCCCTGGCATTTTTTTCGTTCACCGCCGGACTAAGCAGTTCAAAGAATCTTGACAATCAGAATCTATTGGTTTCGATTGACAGTCTCGATGCCGTACGGACCAGGATAAATAATCTCAATCGTCAGAATGAGGAACTAAGCCTGGTAAAAGAATTTTATCTGGCTAAGAAATTTCTGGAAAAGGAAAAAATTTATTCTGTACAAATCAAATCCTTTGTGGAGAATAACGTAACGCTGGCCTCGGAAGCACTTACAAATACGCTGTTTGTCAAGACCAATCCCTATTATTCCTATTCCCTTGGAACATTTGAAACACTACCGGAAGCTCAGCAATTCCGCAAGCAACTCGTGGATATGGGGTTTACAGATGCTTTTGTGGCTTCTTACAGAGATGGGAAGCGATTGAAAATTGAAGATCCTTTTTAATTTTGCAAAAGATAAAGGCCTGGCTATCTGCCGCACGTCTTAGAACACTTCCTTTGTCTGTTTCCGGCATCTTAGTAGGCACCGCCATTGCCAATCATCTGGGGTATTTTAATACCCCCATTTTAATTCTATCCCTCCTTGCAACCCTGGCCTTCCAGGTGACTTCTAATTTTGCAAATGATTATGGAGACGGCATAAAAGGTACGGACAATAAGGGTCGAATAGGTCCTCAACGGGCCTTCCAAAGCGGAAAGCTGTCAAGTGGTCAACTCAGGTGGGGTATCCTCATCACTTCCCTGATCAGCCTTATCATCGTTGGTGCACTCTTGTATTATGCGTTCTCAGAGTATGAAATCACCTTTATCTTACTTTTTATATTCCTCGCCCTTTTCTGCATTTGGGCTGCCATCAACTATACCATCGGAAGCCGACCTTATGGATATAGAGGGCTGGGAGATATTTTCGTGTTTTGCTTTTTCGGACTGCTCAGCGTCCTTGGCTCCATGTTTCTTTACACTAAGTTTCTCACCTTACCGGCGGTGCTTCCGGCCGCAGTCATTGGCCTGATGAGCACCGCAGTGCTCAATCTGAACAATCTGCGGGACTACCGATCCGATAAGGAGGTTCAGAAAAACACCCTGGTGGTTTATATGGGCTTGCGGCGCGGGATCAATTATCATATTACCCTGATATTTATGGCTTTCGTTTTGTTGTTGCTATACGTTTTATCCCAATATAACAATGTGATGAATACACTTTGTCTCCTGGCCTTCATCCCTGTTTTTTTTCACGTAAAGAGAGTAAGCAGGGTAAAGGATCCGTCCTTATTTGATCCGGAACTAAAGGTCCTTGCCCTTAGTACCTTCCTCATGGCATTGCTTTTTTATATCGGATATAATTATTTTTTGTAATTTTGAAGCTAAATAACCTCCTAAACCACATAGATTTTGGAACAACCCATAAAGATTCTAATCGTAGAAGACAATGTGATCATTGCCGACGATATGCAATCAATGCTGGAAGAAATCGGCTATGAGATTGTGGATAACGTCATTGTCTATGAACAAGCTGAAGAAGTTTTAAAGAACAACCAGGTTGATCTTGTACTGATTGATATCATCCTTGCCTCTGACAGAACGGGAATCGATCTGGGCAAACATATCAGGGAAAATTATAATATTCCTTTCATTTTTGTCACCTCCAATTCTGACAGAGCCACGGTGGAGAATGCCAAAACGGTAAAACCCAACGGCTACCTTGTAAAGCCTTTTGAACAGCAGGATCTGTACACCTCAATTGAAATCGCACTTTCCAATTTCGACTATTCCGATAAAGTGGTACGGGAAGGCGATCATGACGGAGAGGAAAAAATCATGTCGAATTCCATTCTAAAGGATTCCATTTTTGTTAAGAAGCAACATCTCTACTACAGGATACAATTTGAGGATATTCAATTTATTAAAGCAGACAATGTCTACCTTGAGGTGAATACTGTAGACAAGAAATTTCTCGTACGATCACCCCTTAAAGATTATCTCGAAAAACTCCCTAAGAATAAATTCTACCGCGCACACAAGTCTTATATTGTGAATGTAGACCATATTGACGCAATAAATTCCAAGGATATCATGATCAATAATCACCTGATCCCGATTTCCAAGGATTTTAAGGAATTTATTATTTCCGCAATGAACTCTTGAGCAAGGAGGTCAGCACTCCTTTTATAATATTATATTTTATCCGACTACCGGATAGCATTATTCCCGTAGTTTACCACAAGTTTTGAGGTATTCACAACAATAGTTTGGCGCCTGCCGCACCTTTCCTTAGTTTAGCTCCATCATTAACCGTTAACTTTTTTCATTTTCATATAGTGTTCTCGTAAAAGAGCCTTTCCTTCCAGGTAGGGCTCTTTTTAGTTGTGGTCGATTTTGTTCCGGCTTGCCGGCATCATTCGAACGGCATGAAGCAAACCGCTTGAAACTAATGCCCGGCAGGATAGGTCATTTTACTTTCACAACAGAATACGGCACTTACACAACAATATTAAAAATAGCCCGATAGTTCGTACTACTTTTGGCTCACCCAAATCTTACCTGATCTTACCTTATTACAGCCGGTATGCTCCGGTTACGTCTCCCAACAGAGGATAGAGTGCCTGCGCAGGGAACGAAAGCAGTAAAATATGTTGGAGAAACACCTGAGGATGCCATGGCCACCTAAGTGCGAAAGCACAGAGACATGTAAATGAAAACCGGCCTGCCTGAATAAATGCATTGGTTTTTTTATATAGTTAAAGCGCATTCGATAATTGGAAAATATTTAATGGATCGTAAAACAATCCGTATCAGATTGTGTTATTAAGATAAAGTCAGTCCCTGACATGTTATGGTAAAATCGTCAAACTATATTTTTAGTATTCTGTGTGCCTTCATTGTGAGCCTGGCCGCTGCCCAGAACCTGGGTCAGGCGGACAAAGATGTTCTCAGGGAATTTCAGGCGAAACCTGATGCCACGGCCAAATTCGATTTCTTTTTCAATACCATGAATCGCTATGTGGAGAAGTCTGCATATGACTGGCTCGATGAAGTAAATCTCTATCTGAATGAAGCGGAGCAGGCAAAGGATTCGGCGGCCATTGGACAATACCAGCTTATGCAGTCCCAACTTTATTTTGATCTGGGGGATTATGATAAAAGCCTTGCAAACGCCAAGGATCTGTACAAACAGAAAGAACAACTGGAGCTGCCAATTAAAAAAATCCTCCTTGATCTCATAGACGTCAATTATTCGCGTTTGGAATTATATGACAAGCAAGTTGAAATCCGTCAGGAGAAACGCGATCTCGGTATTACGGAGAATATTACCTTCTATGACATCTATTCGAATCTCGGGATGCATCGCAAAGCCATGCAGGACTATATCACAGAAATTAAAAGGACTATTGATACCGGAGATCTTTATGGCCTTGCCGAATATACCAATAATGTTGGAAAATATCTTCTTCTGGACGGATCTGCCTCAGTGGCCCTGTCAAATTTCAAAACTGCAAAGGGCTATGTAGAAGTTTATTTGAATGATCTTAATAAGGTTAAAACTGAAACCGATATTCAGAATGCCAATATTTTAAAGGGAGTGATAGAAGGCAATATTGGAAAGGCACATGTTTTATTAAAACAATTTGATGAGGCCCTGCCGTATCTTGAGAATAGCATTGGCGTCATCAAAGAATATAATATCGGACGTTATTCGGAAGATATCATTGAAAATACGCTTGGACTGGCCGAATCGCATTTGTTGCTGGAAAATTACGCGAAGGCAAAGGAATATCTGAATATCAATCTGAATCTGAAAAGGACAGATCATATTGTAAAGAGAAACCGGCTACTGGCATCCTATTTCGATACGGTCGAGGATTATAAGAATTCGAGTCTTTATCTGAAGAGAAATGCGAAAATTGCCGATTCCATCAATAGTTTTGACAACTCTCTCAAAAAGCAGCAGTTAACGACCATCGCTGCATATGACTTTGCCAATTCCCAGCGCAAGATCGATGAACAAACTCTTGAGATGGAGCGATCAGCGATTGAGATGCAGGCTAAGGATCAACGTATGAACCTCGTTTTCATATCACTTATTTTTACCTTACTTGGCTTCGCCGGCCTGGTATACGCCTATCTCAAAAGTATTAAGAATCAGCGTCTGATCGCAGAGCAAAAACACATCATTGAAACCTCTCTGGTGGAAAAGGATTCTCTGCTTAAGGAAATCCATCACAGGGTGAAAAACAACCTACAGATGGTTTCCAGCCTGCTCAGCCTCCAAACCAAGAACACACGAAGCAAAGCTGCCATTGAGGCGCTGGAAGAAGGAAAAACACGCGTTAAGGCAATGGCACTTATCCATCAGAAATTATATCAGAATGACGACCTTTCCGTCATTGAAATGCAAAGCTATATTGAGAGTTTAATCAACAGTGTACAATCCGTTTTTAAAAAAGGAGGCCACAATATCAATATTACAGTTGATGCCGAAGGTGTTGAACTTGACATTGACCGTGCAATCCCTTTTGGTCTTATCCTCAATGAATTGGTTTCAAACTCATTTAAGTATGCCTTTCCTGAAGATGACAGTCGGGGGCAGATTTACATTCATATCCGGAAGAATGCAGAACAAGGGTTCTTTGAGTATATGGACAATGGCGTTGGTCTGCCGGAAGATTCCGAAGATCGCGCTAATTCCTCTATGGGAATTCGCCTGATGAACCGACTGGTGAATCAACTTCAATCCACTCTTAACATTGATAAAACTTCAGAAGGCGTCCGTTTTTGGTTCAATTTTCAATAACTTACACCTAGAAACAGGACCATATGAAGATTACTTTTCTAGGTCATGCCACCCTGCTGATACAACTGGAAAAACACCTGCTTTTGGTTGATCCCTTTATCAGTGGTAATGAGAAAGCGAAGGGGCTGGTAGATTCAGATTCCCTTAATCCGGACTATATACTTATAATGCACGCGCACGAGGATCATATTTTAGACGTTGAGCAAATTGCGGGAAAATCCGGGGCAATGATCATTAGCAATTATGAAATTGCATCGCATTATAAAAGAAGGGCTTTCAGACACATCCGATGAATCATGGGGGGCAGCGGCAATTCGATTTCGGGAGGCTGAAATATACCAATGCCATCCACACATCCTCTTTCCCTGATGGGTCTTAAGGCGGGCAGCCCGGAGGATTTATACTCCATGCCGATGGGAAACACCTCTATATTGCGGGAGATACCGCCCTCACTATGGATATGAAACTAATTCCGCTCACTACCACATTAGATCTTGCGGTGTTGCCAATTGGAGATAATTATACCATGGGCATCCATGATGCAGTTGTTGCCTCAGATTTTATTGAATGCAATGCCATTCTGGGAGTTCATTATGATACGTTCGGATACATTGTAATTGATAAGAATGAAGCGCTGAAGGCGTTTAAAGATGCAGGGAAAAAGTTGCATCTTCCGGATATCGGAGAATCGATTACAGTCTGATCAGACCACTTTGCTGCGCAACACGATTCTGTGAAGCAATCCCGGAAAAAATCTCTTGAGATATATTCCACCCACTTCTTTTCCTCCAATATAACATTCGAATTTTTTACGTCGGACGGCATGCAGCATTTTCTTTGCAAACAGTTGCACTTTCATACCGTTCGTAGTAGCCATGTCTTCTTTGTTCTGAGGTGATCCATCAGCCGTCAGAGCGTTTTTGGCTACATTTGTTTGAATAAATCCCGGACAAATTAAAGTGACATCTATATTATCCTTTTGATGCTCCATCCTCAGGACATCAAAAAAACCATGCAGCGCATGCTTGGCTCCGCAATATCCGGACCGGAACGGGGAGCCAAATTTTCCCATAAGGCTGGTTATGGTGACAAAGTGTCCTGATTTTTGATTCAGGAAAAAGGGCAGAAGTGCTTTGGATAAGGCCACCGTTCCCAGATAATTTACTTCTATCAGTTGTCTGAAAACCTGAAGCTCGGTTTCAACAATCCTGGATCGCTGACTAATTCCGGCATTGTTGATGAGTATGTCAATCTTCCCGAAAGCGGACCATGCCTTTTTAGAATGTGCTTCCATCGATTCAGGTACCCCGAGGTCCAGCGGAAGGATTCGGATATTTTCAGGTTGTCCGCAGCGGTTTTTAACCACTAAAAGTTTTTCCTCCCTGCGGGAAGACAAGATCAGCTTGCAGCCCATCCTGTCCAATTCATAACACAGTGCCTCACCAATCCCGGATGAAGCTCCTGTTATCCATACCACTTTGTTCCGGAATTCTTTCATAGGCCAGTTTTAACAGTCAAAATATAGTTAAATTTGAGGCACGATTCCATGGAAGCCACTTTTAGAAAATACATCCTTCATTTTAAACGTCCCAGTGGTACCTCCCGGGGAGTTCTTACCCAAAAAGATACCTGGTTTTTCATCCTTCGCGATCAGGACAAAATCGGCATAGGTGAGTGCGCGTTGCTTCGCGGACTTAGCGCAGACGATGTGCCTGACTATGAAGACCGGCTTCGATGGACTTGTGACCACCTATTTCTGGGTGAAGACCGGCTTCTTCAAGACCTGGAGGCATTTCCAAGCATACGGTTCGGAGTGGAGCAGGCCTTCCGGTCCTTCAATGCTCCAAATTTAGTCCATCTTTTTAAA
>JBGTMS010000069.1:0-12807 GCA_041743425.1 Zeaxanthinibacter sp.
CCTAAAATCATTCCCTGGTTGATCACTTTACTAGCATATTCCTCAACCGGTACGAGCCCGATGTCAAACATAAATTTTTGCCAGAACCGGGAATAAAGCAAATGTCCGGTAGCATGTTCTATCCCCCCGATATAGAGATCGACCTCTTTCCAGTAGGAAACCGCCTCCTTTGAAAAGATGGCTTCATCATTATGAGGGTCCATATAACGGTTAAAATACTGAGAACTGCCCGCCCAGCCGGGCATGGTATTCAACTCCAGCGGAAATACCTTTTTATGATCGATCAGACTATTGCTGACCACCTTATTTTCTTCTCTGTCCCAGGCCCAGATGTTGGCATTGCCCAGTGGAGGATCACCGCTTTCCGTGGGAAGGTATTTTGCCACCTCCGGCAATAGAAGTGGCAAGTGGGTTGTAGGTATCATCCTCGGCACCCCGGCCTCATAATAGACCGGAAATGGTTCACCCCAGTACCTTTGCCTGCTAAACACAGCATCGCGAAGGCGGTAATTTACTTTCCCACTGCCATCCCCGGTTTCTTCCAGCCGGACGATCACCATTTGCATTGCCTGTTTATAACTCAGGCCATTAAGAAAATCTGATTTTACTAGCAATGTCTCATCCTTGGCGCTGAAGGCTTCCATTGATAAATCAACTCCCTCAAATATATTAGGGATAGGAAGATTAAAGTGTTTTGCAAAATCATAATCCCTCTGATCTCCACATGGAACTGACATCACAGCACCGGTTCCATAACCGGCAAGCACATAATCTCCGATCCAAACTGGCAACGAATCGCCGCTAAACGGGTGCCGGGCAAAAGCTCCTGTAAAAACTCCGGTAACCCTATCGTTATCCGCAAGCCTCTCTCTTTCCGAGCGCATAGAAGTTGCCTCCACATAGGCTTTTACAGCATCGTGTTGAGCGGGGGTCGTAATCTTTGTAACAAGTTCATGTTCTGGTGCAAGGGTCATAAAACTCACGCCGAAGATGGTATCAGGGCGGGTAGTAAAGACGCGGATATCTTCGCCGGATTCTACAAGCCGGAAACGGACTTCGGCTCCGACCGACCTCCCGATCCAATTGGTCTGAGCATCCTTCAAGGGCTGTGGCCAGTCAATTTTTTCGAGACCTTCAAGCAGACGTTGGGCATAAGCAGTGATCCGCATGCTCCATTGGGTCATCTTTTTACGAATGACAGGATGTCCACCCCTTTCGGAAACCCCGTTGATCACCTCATCATTCGCCAGAACGGTTCCCAGAGCGGGGCACCAATTCACTTCGGAATCCGCCAGGTAGGTAAGCCGGTATTTCAATAATATTTCTTGTTGCTCCTTCCAGGAAAGGTCATTCCATTCCCCGGCGCTAAACTGCGGGGTATTTTCATCACAGACCGCCTGTAATGTGAGGTTCCCCTCTTTCTCAAAATGATTAATAAGAGATTCCACCGTTTCAGCCCTGTCCTTGTGCTTGTTGTACCATGATTGGAACAATTGAATGAAGATCCACTGTGTCCATCTATAATAAGCCGGATCGGAAGTTCTTACCTCCCTGCTCCAGTCAAATGAAAAGCCCAATCGGTCGAGTTGTTCCCTGTACCTGTTGATATTGGCCTCTGTAGTAATGGCTGGGTGTTGCCCTGTTTCGATAGCATACTGTTCTGCTGGCAGTCCAAAAGCGTCGTATCCCATGGGGTGGAGGACATTGAAACCTTTATGCCTTTTATAGCGGGCGTAGATATCCCCGGCTATGTAGCCAAGCGGATGTCCTACGTGCAGGCCTGCACCGGAAGGATATGGAAACATATCAAGAACATAATATTTATCCTTTTCAGAATCATTGTATGCCTTGAATGTTTGCCGTTCCGCCCAGATCCTCTGCCATTTGGCTTCAATTTCTGTGAAATTGTAACTCATCACCTTACTATTGATAAGACCTGTAGCGGGCTGGAACCGCTGCAGGTCTCATGATGCCGTAAAAATAACTTTATTCAATTTACTTTCCTATTTTTACCCGGTTGTTTCCCTGCTATGAGCAAATCCTTTGAACGATTCCAAAAAAGAAAATTAATTTCGTCCTACTTTTCGGTGGTGTTGAGTATCGGTCTTGTATTGTTCCTGCTGGGGATTCTTGGCCTCCTGGTACTAAATACCAAAAAACTGGCAGATCACTTTAAAGAACAGATCACGATCTCTGTTTTTCTAAAAGACAGCGCCAAGGCAGTCGAGGTAGATCAGCTTCAGAAAAGTCTGGCTCTGGCTCCCTATACCAAAAGTGCAACCCATATTACCAAAGAGGAAGCGGCCGAACAGCACAGTGAGGAAATAGGAGAAAATTTTATCGACTTTCTAGGTTATAATCCTCTTAAAAATTCAATCGACGTCCAATTAAAAGCAGATTTTGTCACGACGGAACAAATAGCGGAAATCGCTGAGGATCTGGCTGCCAAAGATTATGTGGAAGAGGTGAGTTACGATAAGCCACTCATTGAGCTCCTTACTGACAATGTGAAAAGGATAAGTTTTTGGATCCTGGTGGCTAGTGCGGTATTCACATTGATAGCAGTATTGCTTATAAACAGTTCTATCAGGCTTTCTATCTACTCCAAACGCTTTATCATTAAGACCATGCAGATGGTAGGCGCTACTAAAATGTTCATTCGACGACCTTTCATCTGGACCAATATTAAACTGGGAATTCTGGGGGCATTGATTGCCCTTGCAGCGCTGACCGTGGTACTTTATTATGTTGACCAATATTTTCCGGAACTTCGGCTCTTCCAGGATATCCCGTTACTGTGCTTCTTATTCGCGGGTATCTTCGGGCTCGGGGTATGCATTTCACTGATCAGCACCTATTTTGCAACACAAAGGTTTTTGAACCTTAGAACAGACGATTTATATTATTAAATTTGCAGTATGGGTAAAAGGCAACAAATCAGGGCAGATCAGAATCCAAAGAAGGAATTCATTTTCCATCGCAAAAATTACATCTGGATGTTTATCGGGCTGGGATGTATGGCTCTGGGGTTTATTTTAATGAGTGGTGGAGGCAGCGATGATCCCAATGTGTTTAATCCTGAAATTTACAGTTTTCGGCGCATACGATTGGCCCCTACTCTGGTCCTGGCAGGATTGGGCATAGAAGTTTATGCTATTTTGTTAAACCCTCACAAGTCTGAAAGTTAATTGGACATTCTTGACGCCATTCTCCTTGGCATTATCCAGGGTCTGACAGAATTTCTTCCCGTTTCTTCCAGCGGACATCTTGAACTTGGAAAGGCCCTGCTCGGCGACAATTCTATGCCGGAAGACAGCCTGCTGTTTACGGTGGTTGTTCATTTCGCCACCGCCTTGAGTACCATCGTCGTTTTCCGAAAGGATATCCGGAGCATCCTTCAGGGGCTTTTTCGCTTCCAATGGAACGAAGAGACGCAATTTTCAGCCAAAATCCTGCTGTCCATGATACCCGCGGTCATCATTGGCCTCTTTTTTGAACAAGAGCTGGAATCTTTTTTTGGCGGTGACGTACGGTTTGTGGGAGGTATGCTACTGATCACTGCGGTCTTACTCTTCCTGGCTGATAAAGCCAGAGATACGAATACCAAAGTAAAATTTTCTCATGCCATCCTGGTAGGAATAGCGCAGGCAGTTGCCATGTTACCAGGGATTTCCAGAAGCGGGGCGACCATTTCTGCCTCAGTATTACTTGGCGTTGATAAGACCAGGGCCGCACGATTTTCTTTCCTCATGGTAGTCCCTCTCATTCTTGGAAAAATTGCAAAGGACTTACTCAGCGGAGAATTAAAATTCCAGGCAGATAATGCATATGTCCTTGGCAGTGGTTTCATTGCGGCTTTCCTGGCCGGACTTCTCGCATGTACCTGGATGATTCGACTTGTTAAAAATAGTAAGCTCACTTACTTTGCCATCTATTGTCTGATTGTCGGTTTGCTCGCCATAGCCTACAGCTATTGGAAGTAAGAGCATTCCAAAAGTATGACCATCGGTTTCCGTTTGTTAGATTTCAGGGATTCCCTCATATTATATCCAATGATAAACAGCATCTTTGAAGTTTCTTTTGCGAAGGTAAAACTGGCAGGAATCTTGCTATTTTTCAAGCAGGAGCAGATACCTCCTAAATGAGGCCCATTGTAAAACCATCAAGAGAAGACGACAAGACGGCCATCGGTTAATTATGAAAAGCAAAGAGAATTATTTGGAAGGTCAGCTATTATTAATAGATAAGCCCCTCGGATGGAGTTCTTTTCAGGCGGTCAATTCGATAAGGTGGGCCATACGCAGGAAGTTCAACTTAAAGAAAATAAAGGTCGGCCACGCAGGCACTCTTGATCCTTTGGCAACAGGGCTTTTATTGATATGTACCGGAAAATTGACCAAAGAAATAGCCAGGTATCAGGGAATGCCCAAGGAATATACCGGAGAATTCATCCTGGGAGCAACCACGCCATCTTTTGATCTGGAAACGACCATAGACAAGAGTTTCCCGATTGATCATCTTTCTGACCAGCGCCTTATAGAAGCAGCTAAAGGCTTTATAGGAAGACAACAGCAAATGCCTCCTGTTTTCTCAGCGATTAAAAAAGATGGAAAACGGTTATACACTTATGCCAGGGAGAATGTCGATGTCGCTGTGGAACCCAGGGAAGTTGTGATCCATGAATTCGAACTTACAGGAATACGGATTCCGGAGATTTCCTTCCGGGTGCTATGCCATAAAGGAACTTATATCAGGTCCCTTATTCACGATTTTGGGAAAGCGGTGGATTCCGGGGCCCATTTAACGTCCCTAAGAAGAACCAAAATAGGGGATTACAACGTAAATAAAGCATGGGATCCACTGAAATTTCAGGAAAATCTGATCGGCCAGGCTGCCCAATAGGTAGAAAAACGGATTTTTATGCTGTTCTTCACCGAATGATTAAAATATTAGTTAAAAACTGAGGTTTTAAAAGTATGAATCTGAACAGGAACCAACTTTCTCTCTTGATTACGTTCTTTTCTCTCTCTACAGTGCTTCTCAGCCTGTATACGATCCGACTTGGATCTGAGGCAGAAGAGGAATATGTCATTGAAATGAGTCTGGCGGATGAAGATCTTGAAACAGAGATAGAGGAAATAGAAAAAAAAGAGGATATGGCCAAATCGGATCCAATTAAGAGCCATATGGCTTATAATGAGGCTGCCAAGCCAAGTTATGGCAACCCGGAACCGCTCAAAACCCTCGAAGAACTCATGGATGAAAAGGCGGCTGCCGAAAATGACGACAACCGCGATTTTCTAAGTTCGGAACAAGGTTATGACGCCAACTTGAAGGAACTTACCAAAAAGAGAGAAGTACAGAAACAAAAGCTCGGAGAAAAGGACGCTCAGAAAAAGGAATTCACCAACAATCTGGTTAAGAGGAAGACTTCTGTGTCCTATTCGCTGGTGGACAGGAGCAATTATAAACTCCCTCCTCCCATATACACCTGCATTGAAGGTGGGAAAGTGGTGATTAACATATTGGTGGATAGTGATGGAAACGTGATACAGGCCGACTTTAATATAAATAGTTCAGGCACTTCTAACGGTTGCCTGGTTGACAACGCCATTACTTATGCCTACCGGGCTAAATTCAATACTTCAGACCGTTCTGCCCAGAAAGGTACCATCACCTATGTTTTCCAGAGCAAATAAACCTGCACCTATATCGGGCGTAGGATGGTATCATTATTCATTTAAATATTTTTGCGTTAACTAATCATTACAACCCATAGACACATGGATAAAAAACGGTGCGGATGGTGTTTGGGGGATGACCTTTACGAATCCTACCATGATCAGGAATGGGGTGTTCCTGTTCGCGATGATATGAAAATCTTTGAATTTCTCGTCCTGGAAACTTTCCAGGCCGGCCTCAGCTGGATCACGATCCTGCGCAAACGAGAAAATTTCAGAAAGGCCTTTGATCAATTCGATTTTCATAAAATTGCGAGCTATACCTCCGAAAAGCTGCAATCCCTGCAGGAGGATCCCGGGATTGTCCGGAATCGGCTGAAAATTGCGGCTACGGTTGCAAATGCCCGGGCATTTATTGAGATTCAAAAAGAATTCGGGTCTTTCAGTCAATATATTTGGGGCTTCGTGGGAGGGAAGCCGCTCACCAACCGGGTACATGATTATAAAAAAGTTCCGGCCACCTCTGCAATTTCTGACGCCCTGAGCAAAGATCTAAAAAAGCGCGGGTTCAAATTTGTTGGGAGTACCGTAGTATACGCACATATGCAGGCTACAGGGATGGTAAATGATCATGAACTGGAATGTTACCGATATGCACAAGTTTAAATTGATGCTGTTCCTAGCGATGCTATGGGTGGCCTTCGGCCAGGCTCAGCAAGTCTCCGAACGGGCTTACCGGATTTTACAGTCGCAGTTCCCCGAAAGTGCCAGTGCCTTGCTACAGGAAAAGTTGGATAATGTGCGCCGGCTTCGTTACTACAGGACAGTGGAAGGCACTGAAACCACTTATAGTGCTACATTCAAGAAAGACCGGTTGCACTATGGAATGGTATTTAATTCGACAGGAATCCTTACGGACATCAATTTTAGGGTAAAAAAGGTTGATGTTCCGGCAGAAAGCTGGGATAGCTTGTATTCCAGTCTGGATAAGCGCTTTGAAAAATTCAGAATTCGCAAAATCTATCAGCGGTATCGCGTATCCGAAGGACAAAATAACGAATACATCTTTAAGAATGCCTTTCAAAATCTTATGTTACCTGAAATGTTGTACGATGTTTCGCTGTCAGGAAGAACCCTCGCGGGAAAATCGGATCACGAGGCTCTTTTTGATGCCTCAGGAAAGCTTTTGAATCTCAGGAATGCGCTTCCTGCAAATTATGATCACATTCTCTATTGAAGGATACCTTCCCTTAACATTCGCATATAGACAGCCCTTGATACCCGTTCGGCGCCCATAGATTCAAGATGTCGGGTATAAACCTGACAATCGATAAACCTATAGCCGATTATCTGTGCTTCCAATGCCAGATGGATAAAAGCAAATTTGGAAGCATCTTTTTGAAGGCTGAACATACTCTCTCCGCAAAATACCCTGCCCAAATCGACCCCGTACAAACCACCTGCCAATGTCGTGCCGTCCCAGACTTCAAACGATCTGGCATACCCCTTCCGGAATAAATGCAGGTAAGCAGCCTTCATACTATCAGTGATCCATGTTCCTTCCTGCCCTTTCCGGGCGATGGAGGCACAGTGATCCATCACACTTTCAAACCGTCTATTTTTGGTGAGGGTAAAACGCCCTGACTCCATCACCTTCAACATACTCCTTGTGATCCTCACTTTTTCCGGGAACAATATCATTCTCGGATCTGGACTCCACCAGAGCACCAGGGAATCTTCATTGAACCACGGAAATATACCCTGGGTGTAGGCAGCAAGAAGCCGATCCGGGGATAAATCTCCGCCAATTGCCAGTAGTCCATCCCCGTTGGCAGTCTCTACCGGGGGAAACTCCGTGGTTTCGCCTAAAAAGCAAATGGTAGTGTGCTTTTTTTTCATGCTTTTTTATTCAGGCGATACGAAACGTATCAACTCAAGATCTTCTCAAGCACCAGATCAGCTACCATGGAAGGAGATTATTGGCTCATTGATGTCAGAACGGCAAATCATCGTGATCCTCCTCATTTAAGTTCTCGATAGGCTCAAAATTATCAGGGGGGGGAGGCGGTGCCATGCTACCCTCTGCTCCAATTTCAGCCCGCTCAATACGCCAACCCTGGATGGAATTAAAATATTTTGTTTCCCCTTGAGGATTGATCCATTCCCTGCCCTTGAGGTTCAGGCTGATCTTTACGAGCTGACCGACCTTAAAATTATTCAGAAGCTCCGTTTTATCCTGCACAAATTCAACAAGTATATGCTGAGGGTATTGCTCATCGGTGGTTACAACCACCTCTCTTTTCCTAAAACCGTTGTTGCCAAAGGTTTTGGTGTCGTCAATCATCTTGATTGTCCCTTGTAGTTCCATTTTCTATCTATTTTGCTATAAGTATTTTCCAGGCTGAAATTACGTCGTTTTTATTTAAATATTCCTGTGCTTTTTTATGGATTTGTGTTTCGTCATGGGCGCTGATCAACTCATTCAACTCCTTATTCGAATTGACGAATGCCTCGACTTCCTCCCGGGAAGGAATCCTTTCAACGTTGCCCAATTGTCCCAGATTATTGCCGGTAAGAATGTCACTTCTGCGGATAGGATCTGGCATTTGATCTACTCCTATTCCCGGACTTCTGGTGGGTTTGGGAACCTCAAACAAACCCTTATTTGCACGCGTGTACCAATTACCTCCCATTCTGGCAACCTGATCAATGCGCGATTGATCAATACTGCCTTCCTCAGTGAGCAGATGTTCATGAATATGGATTTTCACTACTTCCGAAAAGATCAGATTCCCGGCACCCCCCTGATTTCCAAGGGATTCGATCTTTGTCACCCTGCCGTCAAATTGGACCGGAGACTCTCCCACACGAAATGGGGCGACAAGATCCGACTTGAGCATGGTTAGTCCGGCTTTGTTAAACTCATTAATACCTTCAGCATATTCCGAACTTGCGAGTGATGCCTGCTGGACGATCTCGAAATTGACGATATTAATGACCACTTCCATGGTTTTCAATACATTTTCCAAGGTGTGTTTGGTGGTATTATCACGTCCTCTCCGGGCGGGGGAAAAAATTAGCACGGGGGGCGCCGAACTGAATACATTAAAGAAACTGAAAGGTGCAAGGTTCGGCCTTCCCGACTCGTCTACGGTGCTTGCAAAAGCGATCGGCCTGGGTCCGATAGCTCCAAGTAAATATCCGTGCAGGGTAGCTTGCGGAACATCTCCCGGGTGTATAGAAATCGTGTTAAGCATACGCTGCAAATGTACATAAATTGTCACCCATTCAAAACCTGAAACCGAAGAGGCGGCACAACATTTTATAGCAAATTGAGTTATCTTTATTGTCAAGTAATTAGGTGGATGAACTTTAATCCGAAGAGAAAAACTTCCAACATCATTTTACTGGTAGCTTCTTTTGTAATCGTGAGCCTTATCTTGTGGAATACGAATAGTTTCTTCAGGAAATTTAAGGAAGAGGAGCGATACAAAATGGAGATATGGGCCACAGCACAGTCCGAATTTCTCTCTCTTCCGGCTGATGCTGACCCCGGCAACCTGCCTTTAAAGGTTTTTCAGAACAATACTTCCACGCCTATGATACTGGTCAATAGGGATGGCACTGTAAAAACCAATAATATTCCAAGTGAATTCATGACGGATTCCGTGTATCTAAACAGGAAAATGGATCAATTCAGAAGGGAAAACAATCCCATTCTAATGGATGATAAAGGGGAGCATCTGGCCACCCTTTATTATGGGAATTCCGAGGTGCTGAATAAGCTCAAATACTATCCCATAGCTTTATTACTCATTATCTTTCTGTTTGGGGCCGTTATTTTCTTCTTCTTTAAGACCAACAAGGCTTCCGAACAAAACAAACTCTGGGCAGGGATGGCCAAGGAAACAGCCCATCAGATAGGCACCCCGCTTACTTCTCTTCTGGGTTGGAATGAAATCCTTAAAACTGAAAAGATCAATCCGGACATCACTTTTGAAATTGAGAAGGATATCGGCAGGTTACAGACAATTACGGACCGTTTCTCAAAAATCGGTTCGCTTCCTAAACTCAAGGAATATGATCTTGTGGCAGAAACCAGAGAAGCCTATGATTACCTGAAACTCAGAAGTTCCAAACTTGTGCTGTTTTCATTTGATTCGAGGGTAGATTCACTTCGCGTAATGCTCAACCGGTCCTTGTATAATTGGACGATAGAAAACCTGGTGAAAAATGGAATTGATGCCATGAAAGGAAAAGGGCATATCGGGATTGAAATTATTCCTTCAGGCAAGTATGTTCATATTCTTGTCAGTGATACCGGACACGGCATCGCTAGAAGCGATTTCAGCACCATCTTCAACCCGGGGGTAACTACCAAAAAAAGAGGTTGGGGTCTTGGCTTGTCACTCGTGAAAAGAATTGTGGAGGAATACCACAAAGGGAAAGTAAAAGTGCTTTTATCGAACAGGCAGGGAACTACCATGCAAATTTCTCTAAAAGTAAAGTCTGAGGTATGACCAAAGAAAAGTTTATAGTAATCAGGGAAGCGGATATCACTAATAATTGTCCGGAATGTTTTAATCAGGACATGACGCTTACTTTTTATCAGAAACACAGGTATGGCAGGCTTTTTCATCGTACCACCTCCGAGGTTACTCATAGTTTAAAATGTAATACGTGTAAATCTACGATTTACCCGGTGAAGTGGACAGATGATATTGAACGCAGTTTTGAATATTATCAGAAAATGGCCATTCCGGGAAAATCTGCGCTCACTTTCACGACTTTGTTCTATATCCTGATTCTGCTCCTCATTGTAGTGGTGGGTGCAGGAGTCTATATAGTCTTAAACAGGATCATTCCAATTTAGCCCGTATGTCTTCGGCAATTTCCTCAAATTCCATTCTGCTAAGGGCCACTTTTTGTTGAAATGTGACGTCCTTCATGGAATTTAACGGGATCAGATGGACGTGTACATGTGGTACCTCGAGTCCGATCACGGTAAGACCAACCCTTTTACAGTCGATCGCTTTCTCAATTGCCCGGCCTACTTTCCTGGCAAAAGCCAGCAACCCGAGATAGACCTCTTCATCCAGGTCCATGATTTTATCCACTTCCATTTTAGGCACACAAAGTGTATGGCCCTTTGTATTGGGATTTATATCCAAAAATGCGATAAAACGGTCATCTTCCGTAATTTTATAACTTGGAATCTCTCCGCTGATAATTTTTGTGAAAATACTTGGCATGTTTTTCAAATTACAGGCAAACTTAGAAAATAGTAAGACCAGCTTCAAGTTTGTCACCTACGCCCTGATAAGGGTAGGAAGTATACCTTTTAATTTCTTGATATTTCGAGAACATCAAATTTAAGCGTTCCGTTTGGCACCTTTATCTCCGCTACATCTCCGACCTTTTTTCCGAGGAGGCCTTTCCCGATGGGAGAGGTAACAGATATCTTACCTGATTTAAGATCAGCTTCACTTTCAGCAACCAGGGTGTATTTAATCTGCATTCCATTCTGGTGGTTTTTAAGTTTTACCGTAGAAAGCACCAATACCTTAGAAGTATCCAGTTGTGATTCATCAATAAGCCTGGCGTTTGCCAGAACAGATTCCAGTTTTGATATTTTTAATTCCAACAGACCCTGAGCCTCCTTGGCCGCATCATATTCGGCATTCTCTGAGAGATCTCCTTTATCACGGGCGTCAGCAATAGCCTGCGATGCCTTCGGCCGCTCAACATCTTTCAATTGGTTGAGCTCATCCCTAAGATGTTTTAAGCCCTCAGCCGTGTAATAAGATATGTTGCTCATAACTAGATCGATTGCTAAACAGGAAAATCCTCTGATTTACCCATATATAAATAGGTTTTTTTAAAGAGGATTTAACGCAAATATACAGAATTTTTACTCAATTTTGCGCCAGAACAGGTAAATCACCACCATTAATGCGCCACTTTTGGGTTGTTCTGACCCTGTGTTTGATGATCTCCTGTAGCAAGGACAGGGCCACGCGCAATCCTTATTTACAGGAAATCGGTTTTCGGTTCGATGTCAACCTGAACCTCCCGTTATACAGCCCCCTGACCAACCCCGGTAATGCCATTTTTATAAGCTCTCAGGGCGTAGGAACCAAAGGTGTATTTGTGATTAATACAGGATTCAATGTGTTCAGGGCTTTTGAGGCAAGTTGCCCAAATCATGCGCCTAACGATTGCTCTACGATGGCGCTCGACGGTCAGAATGCATTGTGTGCCTGTGAGGAGTACGAATACAGTCTATTCACTGGCCAGCAACTCAACCGGCCGGATGATGGCCAGCGGTACTTTGATATGCTTGAATACACGGCATCATCCTCGGGAAACGTGGTCAGCATTTCAAACTAAGTTTTCATTCAGTTCAACCCTCTTCCCTATACTTGTTCATTATATTCCTGAATAATTCGCCGGTACTGGGAGGAGTATATGAAATGGCATTCGCTCCAGCGAGTATTGCGGCTCTGATAGTTTTTTCGGATTTTCCTCCCGTCGCAATGATGGCCACCCCAGGATCAATATCCCGAATGCGCTTGATGATATCAGGAGTTTTCTCGGCGCCGGAAACATTGAAGATATCTATTCCGGCTGCGATCCGGCCTTTAATATCATCCCTTCCGGAGACAATCGTTATAGTTACCGGGATGTCAATCTTTTCTTTGAGCCGTTCTATTAAGCTATTAGGCGTCGGTTTGTTGAGCACCACCCCAAGTGCCCCCTGAAATTCGGCATGGAGTGCCAGTTCCACGGATCGATCTCCTGAGGTGACTCCGCCTCCCACGCCACAGAAGATAGGCTTATCTGCCGCGAGAATGAGTGCATTGGCTATTGTAGGCTGAGGAGTGAATGGATACACGGCGATAATGGCATTTGCATTGGTATTGCGGATAATAGCCACATCTGTACTAAACAGGAAGGAACGCAGCATCTGACCGAATACCCTGATCCCGGAACACTCATCAATAATTTCAGGAACGATTACAATGGATTTTCTGAGCCGGCTGCCAAATGTAGGTACTTCTTTCATGATCATAAATGTTATACTAGTATACAAAAAATCGGCATATCTCAGCCTAACATCTCCGGA
>JBGTMS010000070.1:0-2161 GCA_041743425.1 Zeaxanthinibacter sp.
AAGGGGTTTGGTCTCAAGGCTCGCAATGTACTGAAGTCCCGTAAGTCCCGGCATTTGAATATCGATAAAAACAAGATCAACCTGCTGCATTTGCATGGTTTCCATGGCCTCGAAAGCATCGTTGCAGACTGCGACAAGGTTCAGGAAGGGTACTTTGCCTATGTTATCCTTTAACAAGCCCAATGCCAAGGGCTCATCATCGATCGCGATACAGTTCATCATGGTTAAATGTTAATTGCAACGAAACGGAGAACCATTCATTTGACTTGTCGATCCTAAGCCGATGGTTTTTACCGTACAACAGTTCGAGCCTTCTTTTCACATTGACCAGGCCAATACCCGAATCCTTATCCTTAACTTTGTCGAGTTCGTTGTACTTATTTCTTACTACGAAAAAAAGATCATCATCGGCCACTTTTAATGTTATTTCTATCAGGGGGGCTTTTACCATTCCTGTACCGTGCTTAAACGCATTTTCTACAAATGGGATCAGGAGCATTGGCTCGATGACATGCCAGTCTTCCTTTATATCTGTTTGAATGTTGAGCGTAAGCCTGTTTCCGAACCGCTGTTTTTGAAGGTCGATGTAACTCTCTAAATATTCAACTTCCTTACTCAACAGCACTTTATCCTCATCGGTTTCGTAAAGCATATATTGCAGTAATGAGGATAATTTAATTATGGTAGGTTCCAGTTCCTCGCTTTTCATGCGCACCAGTGCCACGATATTATTGAGCACATTGAACAAAAAGTGAGGACTGATCTGGGACCGCAGAAAGGAAAGTTCGGCCCTTAGGTTCTCCCTTTGTTTCTCTCCTGCTACCCTTTCTGTTTTTATTCTGTCGGATACTGTTTTAAAGGCCATACTGACCAACACCGTAAATAGAAAGGGTATCATATTATGGGTGGAGGATCTATAGAAATTAAACGGCAAATCGGAAACAATCAGCTCAAAAAATACGCTATGGATACCCATGATGGCCCCAAAAATCAGAAGTTGCAACAGAGTGAATATCAGATAATTTCTTTTGTACAGGAATTTTGGGATCAGAAAAACTGTGTTCAGGTAAAACAGCAGTATCCAAAAAACCTTGGTTACGGTATTGAGGTGCAAAAATTCGTTCTCCCGCTCGGTTCTGCCAGAGTCATGGTAGTATTCCGAGGTAAAAATATAGGGCAACAAGAATATGACTGCCCAGGTGATGATGTGCAATAATAGGTTTGACGGTCTTTTTACTTTCCAAGTGCTAAAATTCATGGATTCCCTGATAAAATTGACGTTACAATATAAGCAAATCTATAAGGCCCAAAGGTTTTTCCTGTCAGCCATGTTGCAGACAGGATAGATACCTTTGGGCCAATAAACGACTTGTCCTGATCCTTATTGGACCTGAATATTCTCATAGTAGCTATCGTTGCCGTCGTTTACAACAATGATGTAGTTGTCTGCATTAGCTTTTTCAAAACTAAAGACTTTGCCAACGGTCAGGCTATCATTAAAGGATTCGTTATAAATAGCCATGTTGTTGCCATTCACTACTTTGATATCCACCTTGTTAAGGTCCTGGTTCAAAAGGTTAACATAAACCTTGTCGCCTACTTTTCTAAAAACAGGTTTAGTTGTATTGTCTTCCTTTTTGACGATTTTCACGCCTGTCCTTTCCACATTTAAAGTATAAACAACATTTTTGAGGGAATTTTCCACTGAAAAATAATAGGTTCCCAGCTCAAGGTCTTTCAGATTGAACCGTTTAGCATAGCTCTCATTTGATATGCGTTCCTGATAAATGATGTTGCTGTGCCCATCGGTCAATTTAACAATTGATGCTTCGGTTCCAAACTCCAATTCAAAAACCAGGATTTTTGCATCCTTGTCTGCAACAAGGGTAAGTTCTGGTTCGTTTGCCCTGCTGGTCATTGTAACGAACATAAGGGCTATTATTGCTGTAAATTTCAATACTGTTTTCATGATATTTCTATTTTTGTTTAAAATGATTTACAGCACAAACTTATAATTTATAACAATGCACTATTTGAAGATGCGATGAACCGGAAGTGGGATGCGATGAACCTGGGAAATTAATCTGTCAAATTTTTTCGAGGAACGGACTTTGGGAGAATATTGAAGCCTGCTTCGTTTTTTAAGCAGCTATACAAAAGC
>JBGTMS010000071.1:0-16971 GCA_041743425.1 Zeaxanthinibacter sp.
AATTTGGCTTTTGCCCAGGCTTCTTTTTCCGTGCTAATTCCCCAGACCATACCGGACATGGCATAATCGTTTGCCAACCCTATATATGGCTCAATAAATGTGGAGTCCAATGCAATTGCCGATTCAAACAAAAACCTTGCATTTTTCAAACTACTCCCGCTAAGTTGTTGAACTTGATACACTGCTTGTAAATACATGCGATAGGCCTCCTTATTGGTGGTGGGTATCTGTTCGATGGATTCCTTTTCGCTGTCGGTTATCTGGGCATCAAGATTATATGCAACATTTTCTGCAACAGCTGCTTGCAATTCAAAAATTTCAATGGTTTTCCAGACACGTTTGTACTCAGTTTCCCAAAAGAGTTGTTCGCTTATCCCGTCAATTATCTGTAGTTTAATACTTAAATTATCCCCAGAAAGCTGAAAACTTCCTTGGAGAATATTTTTCACCCCAAGTTCCTTTGCTATTTCTTTGATAGATTTGTCGTTTTTCTTATAGGATAGTACAGATGTGAAGGGAATTACTCTTTCTATTGATTTAATTTTAGCCAACCTATTTATAATCGCATCCGTCATTCCGTCACTAACGTATTCCAATTCAGAATTACCACTCCAATTCTTCAAGGGCAGCACTGCGATTGTCTTCGGTAAGGAATCTATTTCTTCATTAATTACAGTTGGCGGCGAATTGATGTTTAGGAAGTTATGATGATTTCGTAAGCCATAATAACCAATTGCTCCGATTGCCAAAATCAGGATGATCGCTATCACGACTGATTTATGGTATTTCCCCGGTAGCTTCCAAATCCTGGCCTTGGTCCTATCATGGAGTTGGAGTCTGGTCAATTCTGAGTTTGCCGCTGCCCTGACTTTTACTTCCCCGGGCGGGAAACCATAAAATTCTTTAAAGCAAGTGTTAAAATATGCCGGACTTCCAAAACCTACCTGGTAGGCAATCTCTGAAATCGTGTTATCTGTCTCCAATATTAATTTCAAGCTTTCTTCGAGACGAAACTCCCGAATGTACTGACTTAACGATTTCCCAATTTCCTTTTTGAGTTTTTTATGTAGTTGGGATCTGCTTATTCCATAAAAGCTGACCAATTCACTAACCCCGAATCGCTCATCTGAATAGTTTTGGTAAACGATTTCCTTTAGCCGGTCGATAAATTTAGAACTGTTGGCCATATTACGGAATTGGATGTCAATAGAAGTATGAAATAGTTAAAGATAGTTAATTATGTCTCTGAAAATTATCTTTTCAAATACTGTATTTAAGAATTATTATAATTCAAACAACTGTGTTATAACAAGATACTTAGAGGTACAGTACCTTAATGAAACTAGATTTTTGAAACAACTACAATTGGATATTAATGTTCTATTTTATAAAAAAAAACCAGCCTTTATTCCTATGTAAATTTGGAATACGACTCATCTTTATATAGGTTCAAAAATGTATGTGTGAATTTTAAAATTAAACTTAAAACTGTGAAGGATCCTAAAATTAACCTTGTAGTCAGGCTGACGTATCCTTACTGAAGGCTAAACGTGCATGAAGGCGAAATATTCTAACTATTGAAAAAGAACGGTCAGGTAAAACGTTAACTCCTAAAACAACTTAGATATTAATTGGGCTTCCCGAACTCTAAAGAATATTCAGATAAATAGGGACTTTGATCATCGAATTGGTCCTTGTAAAATAACCTGGCCTTTTTTCCCAGCAGTACAGATGTATAGTCACTTTCTTTATCCTTGTCATTCGCGAAAGGTTGGAGCGAAGGATACCAAATTGTATGGCCTGGCTTGTCTAATAACAATTTGGGTTCAGACCAGTCCTGCGAATTATTGGATGCTCCCAGATCTGCGTTTTTATTAAACGAGATATAGATACTGCTTCCTTTCCAGGAAGGTCCTTCCGCTTTAGCCATTAACATTACCCAGCATTTTAAGTAGGTGTTCCAGCTTACCGAAGGACCCCAAAAGTATTTGGCGCTGGGCGAGGATGCCGGCCCACCGCCTTGGTCAAGTGGTATTTGAATGGATTTTATGGGGGTTCCAGTTCCGTCCCAACTTACATCAAAAGCTGATCCGCCCCACCTTTTGGCTTTTCCGACAGGGTTATCCAGGTCTGCCAGAGAAATGCGGGCCATACTGATACATTGACCACTCCATTCATATTTAGGGTCATAGGAAGTGGCATTATATTGCCCTGGAAATCCATATTCGCCATAAAAAATATACAAATAATCCTCATAAGCTACTGCCGAGGGATCACCGACTCCACCTGCAAAATTAATACCGGTGTTGTGCGGCTTAAGTATCATTCGTGGCATTAAATCCTCCAGAATAATTCCTTTATTATTCCAACTTAAACCTCCGTCAATGGATTTCATAATTCCTATCCGGCATACCGCCGTTTTTGTTTCCGGACCAAGCAGTCCCTGAGGCCAATTAACATCAATGTATCCTTTTCCTGTAATAGTATTATAGGGGAGGGTCGAAGGATAGTTTTCATTGTGATACAGGGCATAGAGGGTTTTCTCACTCTTATCCCCAGGGTCTTTATAAATGGTCTCAAACCAAACGGCACCATGTAAGCCATCCTCTCCGGGGGGCACATTTGAGGGCATGGCGGGCTCCGTAAATTCGTCCGGTCTCCGTCCAAAGGTCTGATCTACTGTAGCACCACTCGCATATTTAAGTTCATGGGCCTCTCCCCATAAGGGATCTTCCCCATACTTACCCGGAAAAATTCGGAACGTATCCTTAACCCATACGGTTGCCATGTTGCAATCGACAAAGGAATTAAAAACAAACTTTTCAGTCGGGACGAGTTTTGCAATAGGGGTCTGCAGAGGGCTTTGGGAGTCATCATCCCGGGAGACTTTCTTGCAGGCCGAAAAACATATGACTAAAGCAAAGATTATTAGTAGCTTAGAGATAATTCTGGATTTCATAACCGTTTTAATTTGGCTTATATATTTCAAATTCAGATGGCGGCAAAAAATTATTGGAGATGGCCTTTTTCCATATTCCGTTTGCGGTAATTATAACCTCTGGCAGATTACAAAGTGAAGGTAATATTATAGGAAATTATCTAAAGCTTTTCGTAAATAAATATGTAATTTAATCTTGGACAGTTAATTGGTTGATACTTTGGCGCTTCCCGATCTGATTGGTCGGCCATTACGAAAGATATTATTGGCAATTTGACAGGGCCCTCAAAGTGTAAATTTCCTAGCTGAACTTGGGTTCCCCTAACCTATTTACCACCAGATATCGGATATTGGAGATTTCTACCTTAATGTCTTAGGGATACCCTGAAGAGTGTGAACCTGAGTGATGTCATTAAAAAGATGGTAATATACCTATATGCACAGACAAATTCACTCCCCGCACCTTTAAGGCCAATTTACTTTGGAAATTGATGGCGCCCGGAGGTAATTAGTGAAGTGTCCTTCCACCCATCTTTACCATCATTAAGCAAATTCAGAGCCGCTTATAATTATTGATCCTGATATCTTCCGCCTTCAGGTCGAACATCAAATTATAAAGTCCAAAAAAGGTTCTGTTCATATAAATAAAATGTTCGGATCCCCGGTTGCCATTCATTTTGCGCAAGTCACTGCTTTTAGAATACCTTTGTCCTAATTCCGTAATTTTACCAAAGAACTTCCCGTCTGAAAAATCAAAAGTGTCTGAGTGAAAGGGCTGAGTAAATAAACTTAATAGCTCATGAAATAGTTCAGTGAAGAATTCAATTTCATTTTTGGAATCATCCTCACGCAATATCTCCAGCTCATATAATTTTG
This sequence comes from Zeaxanthinibacter sp., assembly GCA_041743425.1. Taxonomy (GTDB): domain Bacteria; phylum Bacteroidota; class Bacteroidia; order Flavobacteriales; family Flavobacteriaceae; genus JTS-RE37. Next base: position 3,815 of record JBGTMS010000071.1, read on the forward strand.
ATCTAAAATAGTCGGAATCAGCAATATTAACTGGTTCCGCCAATTCAAAATAAGGTTGATAAAATTCAATGGGAATGATTTTCATGCATCCAAAATCGAGGGCGATCAGCTTCAAGTTATCCGAGACAAGGAAATTGCCGGGGTGTGGGTCTGCATGAACCTTCCTCAAATTGTGTATCTGAAACATATAAAAGTCCCATAAGGCCTGTCCGAGCAGGTTCGCCTTTTTCTGATCCTTGTTGGAGGAGGTGAATTCAGAGAGATGCTTTCCCTGCATAAAGTCCATGGTGATGATCCTATCAGTAGAGAGATTTTTATAATATTGTGGAAATATAAGGTTTGGAATGTGAGCGCATGCCTTTGCAACTTCCTCACTTTGTTGCAGTTCCAGAAGGTAGTTTGTTTCCTCAAGGAGTTTTCCTTCCACCTCCTTAAAATATTTGTCCGAATCTTTTCCTTTGATATTAAACATTTTTATGGCCACTGGCTTTACCATGGCCAAATCGGAAGATATGCTTTGTGCCACTCCGGGATATTGAATTTTTACTGCCAGCTTTTTTCCATCCTTTTCTGCCTCGTGGACTTGCCCGATACTGGCTGCATTTACAGAGTTTGGGTTAAAGTAATCATAGAGTTCGTTGGGCAATTTGCCAAAATAGGTTTTAAATGTCTTTAGTACCAAAGGCGGTGACAGTGGTGGGACGGAGAACTGGGCCAAAGAGAATTTCTCCACGTAGGCCTGAGGCATGATACTTTTTTCCATGCTTAGCATTTGCGCCACCTTCAGTGCGCTGCCCTTAAGTTGCTTTAAGCCATCATAGATATCATCAGCATTACTCTCGTTGAGACGGGTCCTGGCCTGCAGTTCTGTTTTGCTTAGCTTATCCCCGAAATACTTCAGATAATTTACCCCGACTTTCGCCCCGGTGGATACCAACTTTGAAGCGCGTTGAATTTTTGAAACAGGAATATAGTCAATGGTTTTCATCTACATTTTTTTGCTCATCTGCATTCCTTCCCTGACAATAAATTTCCCGAAGTCAATGACACTTTTTAAAGGGGTTATATTCAGGATATCAAAACTCGTATTGATCGATTTTTCAATAAAAATATCCGTTTTTTCAAAGGATGGGGAGATGTCCTTCTTCCAGAATTTTAAGATGGACAGAAATTGCAGCCAGGCTGACTCCCTCAGTGCTCTTTTCTGAATTTTATCGATTTGCTCCTGTTTTATGTCCAGAGTTTCAATGTCAAGAGCTGTAATATAATCCGTAAAGCCCTGTTTTAACTCAGAAAGAATTGACAGGCTATTCATCCTGTATTTGTTTTGATCAAGCGCGTACAGCACATAACTTCTGTTAGCAGTAAGGTTCTCAAAAAAGGTAAAGTAGAAACTCAGGAGTTTATTACGTGCGTCAAAAGATTGATATTCCTCGCTTTTGATTAGCATGACCATAGTATTGTCAAAAAAAGCTTTAAACACCCGCTTCTCGATAGCCTCAAATGACGCAAAGTGCATGTAGAATTTCGATTCTTCAAAGTTGTTTGATTTCGCGAAGGCAAAAACGGACTTGGGGTTCTCATTATATTCAAGAACATGTTGCATGTACCATGAAATAATGTCATTTTCTGAAATGGTTTTCTTCTTGGCCATAGCTTTCATTTTATCGTACAAGGTACAATTTGTTTAAGGTATACTGTTTATCATTAAACAAAGTTTAACTATATAGAATAATTCTGTCCTGTTATATAGCATAACAGGTAGGCTGCAGAAATTTTGGTTTAAACTTTCAACAAGCAAACAGAGGGCACAATTATTGTCCCCTCTGGAAAAAATCTAAGGAAAAGTCGTTAATTTTCTGTAGATACGACCCCAATTGGTTGAAGTAACACTTCCCTTTGTGCAATATGCAATCCCTCGCTCTCATCGCTCGAGCCCTTCCCATTAATATCTACTCCCGGAGTTCCACGCGGTAAGTCATATTTATCGCCAACCATGGCCGCACCGTAGCCAAGATCCCGCATTGATCCTGCAGTTATACGGCTTAAGGGATTTTCACCCAGATTCAAAAAGCCCGTCATTAGTTCATTGTTTAGCGAAGCCTCCCGCCAGTGGCCCAAAGCAGTTCCCGGTCCGCCCAGGTTTTCAATGGGAAGTTCATTAGTTCCACCTTCTGCGTTCCAATGCACATTGCCCATCTTACCCGTAAAATAAGGGTCGGTGACGGGGCCTGCCCTTAAGGTTCTATCGGCAATATTCCAAAGTGTACCAACCCCTAAAACGTGACCCATTTCATGAATGATAACCTCCTCAAATAAATCCAATTCATCCAATAAATCCAAATCATCTACATCAAAAAACATGACCCCACTCAGGGTTAAATAGTCACTGAGCCTGACAAACCTGGGTCCTGCCTGCCCAAGGATGCTTCCGGGGCCATCTATAGGTGCGATTGCCACTTCGATAACTATGTCGTCAATAGTACCCTCAATATCCGGAAATCCGATGAATGCTGAGGGAATAGGACCTTCAATAGAAGGAACGTCTTTAATGATAATTCGCTCCCAGCGAGCAGCAGCCGCTTCAAATACCTCTATTTGCCTGGGAGTAGGCTGGACAACATATTTTAGAGATATATTGAATCGACCCCGGTCATCAGGGCCTTTTTGAGCTGATGAATTTCCTGCACCACCCGATCTGCTTTCAATTTGTATCAAATCTGCCGGATCCGGAGCTAAAGTCAGCATCTGCGTTTGGTCTTGGGTAAGAATCGGGGTTGTAGTCTCCAGGGTGTCCTGTGAACAGGAAGTAAACAAGATTACACAGATGGCACCTGCTAAAGCAGCTGGTTGAACCAACCATGATTTAACAGAAATATTAAATTTTAGTTTGTGTAAGGATATGGGGAGCTTAAAGCGGCCAGGGGTTTTCATAGTGTTCATCATAATATGTTTAAATTATCGGTTAACAGATAATACTCGTAATAGCAATTACGATGTCAAATTGAATCAGTAATTTAAACTAAAAAGGGTAAAATTCCTACAAATATCTTCTAGCATTACTTGGCAGAATATATAGGTGAAAATTTAAATTGATAAACCGTGGATTTCTAAAGATCGAATCAGATTAGGGGAAAGTAAAGCAGTAATGATAATCCAGTATTGTGAAGTAAAGCGATGGCAATGCGATAGGGTATTGATGATACTTTCCGTTGAGCTCTCCAGAGAGGTGATCTTCAAAAAAGTTGCAGGAATTAATTAAGATGCCACTAAAAATGACCGGGTTAACGGCAATTGATGTTCCGCCTGACTCGTGTCGACGAAGAGAATAATACCAACCTATCATTTTTCTTAAATTTGATGAGGAAATTGATCGAACATGGTATATAACGAGCATCCCCTATTTGTCCACATCCAACAATATACGGCCTTGACCATTGATGATTTCCATGAAATCATAGATACTTTCAGCACTCGAAATGTGAAGAAGAAAGATCACCTTATGGTAACCAATACCATCTGCAATACCCATTTTTTTGTTTTGAAGGGCTGTTTGAACATGTATTATATTACTCCTAATGGGACCAGGCAAACGGTGCAATTTGCCATAGAGAATTGGTGGATTACTGATTACCTATCCTATGGCCATAAAAAGAAGGCAGAGTTTTTCATTCAAGCCGTTGAACCCGCTACCATATTATGTATTGCATATACAGATCAGGAAAAACTGCTATCGAGATTTCCAAATTTGGAAACATATTTTAGAAAGCTCTATCAAATTGCCTATGGGGCTTCCCTGATGCGAATAAAATATCAATTTACACTGTCAAAGGAAGAAATCTATTTTCATTTTACGGAAAACTTTCCCGGTTTCGCCCAACGGATACCCCAATACCTCATAGCTTCCTTTTTGGGATTAACACCAGAATATGTCAGTGAGATACGGAGGAAGCAATTTTCTTAAACCAGTTTAAGGACTTTTTTCGCTATGCCAAATAAATTTGTCATGGACAAAAAAATAGATGTACCATGAAAAACAGAGTTCAAATAGATACACTGGAACCCGATGCTTACAAAGGAATGTTTGCCCTGGAAAGTTATCTGAAAAAGAGCGGGTTAAACAGCATTCACAGACACCTTATTTATTTGCGCGCCTCGCAAATAAACGGTTGTGCCTTCTGCATTGATATGCATACCCGGGAAGCTTTGAAGGATGGAGAAGCATCTCAAAGATTGTTCTTATTGGATGCATGGAAAGAAACCGCCTTATTTAGTGAGGAGGAAAGGATGATCCTTCAAATTACCGAGGAAATTACAGATATAAAGGATAAAGGCCTTACCGATGGTACGTATCAAAAGGCCATATCGCATTTTGATGAACATTATATGGCAAGGATCATTATGGCTGCGGTAACCATCAATGCCTGGAATCGCATTTCCATCAGTACGGGTAAACCTTTTGTCAATTCAAAATCAATTTAAAAAATTACTGCGCTTACAATATATCGATAATCGCAATGATACCCGGAAAGCTCAAGGATTCAAATTTTGATAGTCAATCAGGAATCTTTCAGAACTTTCGATTCCGAGTTGATCGCATCAAAAAATCATTAATGGAAAAGTTTCGGAAAAATCTTAAATTTTAAAAGAGAGATCATGGGTAAATACAGGAAAATAAACAGACCGGAGAAGAGTGAAAACCCGGATTACTCACAACATTATTTCGATTTAATTAAAACCGATGACGATATTCTGAATGAGCTTCACGATAATTTTTTTAAGCTCAAAGACCTTGTCTATAAAGCTCCGAAAGAAAAAATAACCTATAGATACGAAAAGGGCAAATGGACCATCAAGGAGATTTTGGTTCATTTGATAGACGATGAAAGGATCTTCGCATATAAGGCATTGCGTTATGCCAGAAATGACAGCACCCCGCCCCATGGCTTTGAAGAAAATGACTATGCAGTATATTCCAGGGCTGATGAGCGGAGTTTAGACACTATTTTTGAGGAACTCTGGAGTGTTCGGCTTTCCACCATTTTATTATTTCAAAACTTACCGGAAGAAGCATTTATGAGAAAGGGATGTACCATTGATACAGATGGAGAAATTAAAAACGAAAGAACCGTGCGTGCTCTTGCCTATCATATCGCATGGCACGAATTGCGACATATTAAAATAATCAAAGAACGCTACTTGGATATGTCTGCGGAAGATGGTATCAACTAAAAAGATATAGGAACCTTGCCCTTGTACCTGCCTGTAAAGGTCGAGCATCCGGATTATGTGTATTACTTTCCATAAGTTAATATGAAGGCGTTCCTCATAGATTTACCTGAAGTGAATTAAGGCGTTTTCTAAATGTGATATGATAGAATTAGTAATCACCCGGCAAGGCTGCCTTGCCCTGTATTTAATAAAATTTATGAATTCCAGATATGCTATTCCGGGGTTATTGACAAATTCCTGAAATAAGCAATGGTCGTTTGAGCGGTTTTTAAGGCAATCGTACCTTCCGAAGTTCCATTTTTCAAATCGTTAACTATTAGGCAGGGCTGAGGTGCCCCATCGAGATTTAAGAGCGCCTTCTCTTCTTTTCGCCAGCGCTCAATTCAATAAACGGTGAGGGCAATAGAAGTTTCGTGAATTTAAAGGAACCCTGATTGTCCAGAATATCCGTGGAATATAATTGTCCGGTTCTGACGAGTGCATTGGTAAGACCTCCGATGGTCAGTGCCGCCTCAAGCTGGAACGGACTAAAAACTACTACTCCGGAAAAGGTATCCCTGGAAAAGGACGTATTAGAATCATCATCTGAGCATCCGCAAAACCTTAAGATGGTAAGGCTCAGAAGGGGAGGGACAACTTTTAAGCTTCTTATTTTCATAATGGACATTGAACCATTCAATTCATGCTGGGTCTGATACCGCATTCTTCGACTTGTCGATTGCGGGAGTCAGGTTTGAAACCGATGATATTCATCTCAGTAAGGAATTAAGACCGCTGCAGTATCCCTCCCGGGCCATTCGAATCTATAGGTTCAATTTATTTTCGGGATTAAACAAAGGTTTGGTATACAGGACAAACACCCATATCAAGCTCTGTTCCGCTGTATGCAAAAAACATTTTCGATGCTCCTCTGGGTTAAATTACTCCAATCAAGGCCCCTGATGGCCATCATGTGAATTTGTCCTAATTTAAGCAAGCAAATGGAGAAATGTTTGTGAATTGTAATGCAAGATCCTCAACCGTGGAAATTTCTTTGGAGGGTATGATCCTGAATGGCACCTATACCTTTTGGCTTGCCCATCTTAAAAAGAAAAGGAAAGTAAGCCAGAGTATTCATTTCGCCAACGACTTTGTGAATTTTACTAATCCTCCAATAGGGTCGTCGGATGTCTCAGGAAAGGTCGCGGTTGGCGGAGTGGATGAATTTTCTTTGAGTTTCCAATTTTCAGATAGGTATTTACCTGTGGGTTCAACGGCGAACTACCTTCATTAACAAGTTGCAGGGCAGGCAGAGCGAATGTCTTCACGTGATTAAAATGGCTCATTTTTGTACCGTCCGAAAAACAGCCCGACATTATTACAGGTATGCCTTTTATTGATCAGTCACCCGAAAAACCGAAAGCTTTATACCATCCTGAATTGGTAGCTTTTCCTGGTTAACCGGCATCACAGGAACAGATTTCAATATCTTAGAGAAATACCCATAATTTAGTTCGATCTACCTTCCTTATATATAGGAATATACTTCATATATATTAGGTTACGGCTTACAACTAGGTCATATAAACGATATAATTGCCATTGGTCTAATATTTTATCGATTTTATGCAATTTGCAGCTAATTTCAACCTGGGACAAATCATATAATTGTTCGGACAACCAAACAAATATTGAGGTGTTACATGGATTGAGACGTATTCATAAGCCTGTATTTTGTAGATCATGTAAGGAATACCAAAATGGGTTTATATAAATCGTCAGATGGTACTTAATTTCTAAAATAACGTAAAATATTTAAGGTTTTTATAATGGTCACCGTTAGGGCAATTTGTAAATACTTTATAGAATTGATGCCAGGTTCTCAATCTTTTGAACTATTAATCCTCTTTAATCCGGCTTAAAGCTTATTGATCCTCCCTGTAACGCTGATTATTTCCCCCAGTCAACCGAACAATTCCATATCATGAATTCAAAAAATAGATTTATTCTTAGTAATCTGCTGGTATTCGAATTTATTTTGCTGAATTTGGTATTGCTTACTTACCTCTTTTTCAGTTTACCTGAATTTTCACTAATCGAAACCAGGTCCCTTACCATAATAGCAGCCCTTACATTAATCTATAATATAAGTTGGCTCTTTATTATTCTTTATGTAAGAGATAAGGGATTCTATTTTAATTCGAATTACGGCTACTTAAAGAGTCTTTTAATTTCGTTGTTTTTCTTTGTGGGATTGGTCACAACCATGGTAATAGTATTCAAGATCAGATATTTCGCACGATCGACTTTCATCATACCTATTTTTATCTTTTCCTATCTGAATTTGGTGGGTCACAAATATTTGTTGAAATACCTTAAAAAGAAGGCCGCACACCTCTTTTCCAACACCTTGCTTATCGGTTCAGTTAATGAATTATCGAATCTGAAGGCATTTCCTAAAGAGATGGCCCATTTTGGCTATAATATAGTTGGTTATCTGAAAGATCATGGAGAGGAACCAACAAATATGTCGAACCAAAATATAATCGGCAACATCGATGACCTGGATGATGTATTAACTAAGAATTCCATAGATGAAATTTTCATTGGAATGTGTGCACTAGAGCAGGGAAAGATTACTGAACTGATAAGAATTGCTGATAATTTTGGAATTAGGGTAAAGTTAATTCCGGAAAATCCGCTGTTAATTGCAAAAAATTACAAAGCGGTTACCATGGGTAACCTTGTATTCTTTAAACTTCGTGAATCGCCGTTGGACAATTTTAGCATGACCATAGTGAAACGCATGTTTGATTTTAGTTTTGCCTTATTGGTCATCCTGCTTTTATCCCCGATCTACCTGCTTATATGCATTTCTATATATTTGGATTCCAAAGGATCAATTTTATATACCCCGGATAGAAAAGGGGAAGCTGGTAAAACTTTCAAGTGTTTTAAATTCAGAACGATGTCGGCTTGCGATAATCCCCATAACGGCACAAGATCAACCACCGTCAACGATCCAAGGATCACTCGCATCGGCAGGTTATTGAGGAAGACCGACCTGGATGAGTTACCCCAGTTTTTTAATGTACTGAAAGGCGAAATGAGTGTTATAGGACCCAGGCCTCACAGGAGTTACCTTCAGGACGATTTCAGAAAAAGTGTAAAGGACTATATGGTCAGAGGTTATGTTAAGCCTGGAATTACGGGCTGGGCGCAGGTGAACGGCTGGCGGGGACCAACGGTAACTGACGAGCAAAAAAAGGAAAGGATACGACATGATCTGTGGTATATTGAAAATTGGAGTTTCTGGTTGGATATTCAGATCGTTTTCCTGACCCTTTTTGGTAGACATCGCAATAAAGCATTTTAAAATTCAGATCCTGAAAAGCCGTTAGTCTATGGTAATTTTGAGGTAGGAAGAATTCATCTTTTTATGCAAAAAAGAAAGTAATATCTTATCAACAAGAATGACATGCTTTGTATCCGGGTATGTTTTTGGTTTTACCAGCCATGTCGGATGTCAGTGGCAGCCCCAAGGGAACGCTTTAAATTGACACATATGAGGAAAACTGACGCTCAGCTATGTAATTGTAATTGTGATTTAAAGAGTGCTATGACAGATAATCATTTGTTTCCAGATTTGAACAAACTATTTTTTCTTCTAGTCTTACTTCTGTTGTCCTCCTGCTATTCCTCGAGAAAGCTCAATTATTTGCAAACGGATAGGCAACAACTTAGCATGGCAGTTCAGCCAACGGAATATATGGTGCAACCAAACGACATCCTTAATATCAATGTGCAAAGCAGGGATCCTGAGCAATCTGCCTACTTCAATATATCTTCTTCGCAAAACAGGGTGAGTGATGCAAATCCGGCGCTTCTATTTCTTTCGGGCTATCCGGTCAACAATGAAGGAATGATCAATCTTGCCATAGTAGGTGAGTTAAAGGTGAGTGGATTTACCGTGGAAGAAATACAGGATTTAGTGCAAAGCGAGATAGATAAATACCTCTTGAATGCGGTGGTTTTGGTAAAACTAACCAGTTTTAAAATATCCGTTTTGGGAGATGTTAAAAATCCAGGCACAAATTATGTATATAATACGCAGAGCACTATTTTTGAGGCGCTTAGCGCGGCAGGAGACTTGAATTTGACTGCAAAACGAAAAAATGTAAAATTGGTCAGACAGGTAGGTAAGGAGTCTATGGTGGTGAATTTAGATCTTACCGATCCAAGAATCATGTCATCTCCATATTATTTTTTACATCCTAATGATGTATTATATGTTGACACGTCAAAACAAAGCATTTTTAATAGGAATTTGGCCGTTTTTTCACTGGTTTTGTCGGCCATTTCAACCACTATTTTAATTCTTAATTTCAATATTGCAAATTAAAATATATTGACAAATTATAAAATGTCATTGGTTTACGTGAGTGAATTTATTAAGGTAATTAAGTCAAAAGGATTTCGCAGGCATTGAGAATAACAATTAAAAGAATATATTTCTCTTTGGGATTTAACAGGACGGTAAAACTTGATAATAAGTAATAATGGACGAAAGGAAAAATAATCATATTAATGCCCAGCAGGAGATAAATTTGAAACTGTTTTTCAGGAAAATATACAGGTATAAATTCCTTTTCATCCTGAGCATAGGTTTAATAGTCACGCTAGCCTACATATACACCCGGTTGGCCACGTCAATTTATGAGGTATCGTCTTCAATTTTGATTGATCCTTCCGGATCTAGCCGAGGCTTGGGTGAAAGCAAGTACGTTGAAGGAGGGGTTAGTTTAATTGAAATGGAAAAAAACCTTTATAATGAAATAGGCATCATCAAATCCTTCAGCCTTGTTAAACAAACTGTCGAAGATCTGAACTTTGACATTTCTTATTATAACGAGAACTGGCTGAAAAAGCAGGAACATTACGGGTATTTTCCATTTGTACTTTCTCCTATCAAAACCGAGCCACAAATTATCAACGCTCCATTTGAAATCAAGTTTGTGGGAGGTGACCAATATAAACTATCCGTTGATATTGGCAGTTTTAAAGTCATGAATCCATCTAATGGATCCGTTCATGAGGTGAATAAGGATTTTAAATATTCCGGGGAATATTCATTTGGAGAGGTGGTTCAGCATGAATATTTCAACTTCGTCCTGAATAAACCGGACTACAAAGTATCCCCGGAGGATTTCGAGGAGCCAAATTTTAGTTTCATTATTCGGAACACAGATGATGTTGTCAATGCATATTTGTCAAAACTAAAAGTGGATAACATAGATGTCCAGGCCAGTATTTTCAAGATCACTTCAAATGGGGCGGTTGTCGATAAGGAAATCGACTTCCTTAACAAACTCACTGAAAATTACATTCAGAATAAATTGGTCTCAAGAAATAAGATTGCGGTGAACAAAGAGGCTTTTATTCGTAATCAACTTGCTGAAATAACCGATTCCTTAATGATGGTTGAATCAAGTTTAGAATCGTTTAAAAGGAACAAAAATGCAGTTAATTTAGGTGCCATTGCCGTCAATGCTTTGGATCAGACACAGAATTTGCAGGTAGAGAAAGCAAAAATAGAAATGGATGTAAAATATAATAAATCCTTAATTGATTACATAGAAGATAATCGGGATAGCGAAAATTTTGTCATCCCCGTTGTAACTGGTATTGATGATCCGATGATGGATAAAAATATCGCTGAGTTAAAAAGACTCCATGCAGAAAGATCAAAAAAGAAATTTTATGTGACTAGTAATAACCAGGAAATGAACATTCTGGATGCCCAGATCAATGAATCGACAGAATCGTTACTCAATGACATCCGAAGCGTAAACAATTCTTCTGACTTCTCATTACAACGACTCAGAGAACAAATAGCTAATTATAACGGGGTGATAAGTTCCCTACCCACCAGCGAGAAGCAAATGCTCGGCATTCAAAGGAAGAGTACACTATACGAGAATCTATTTAACTACCTAAGCCAGGAATTGGCTAAAACCGCTATTGCCGGTGCCGAAAGCACTTCGGATACCAGAGTTTTAGATGAAGCAAGAATGGTTGGAGGCAAGCCGATTGCACCCCAAAGCACGCTAATATTGATTGTGGCAGTGATTATAGGCACCATTATTCCGTTAGTGTGGATGGTGTTGGCCCCAAATGATATTATTCATAATTCAAGCCAAATCACGGCCAATACAGATCTCCCCGTGATTGCTAATATATCTTATCATGATCTAAAATCTAAAAGAAAGGGTTCAGAATTATCACTTTGGAAAGTAAAGGAGTCGTTCAGAGATCTCAGTGCCAATTTAAGGATAATTCTTCCTAAAAGCGGTTGTTGTATTTTAGGATTGACTTCTATATTGCCGGGAGAAGGTAAAACATATTGCTCAATTAACTTAGCCATTACCTTTGCCGAAGCCGGAAAGAAAACGATAATAATTGATACGGATTTAAGGGATCCGAGCCTCGTTGATGGACTTAAAAAAGTTGAGGGAAAGGGACTTTCCGACTTTTTAGAAGGAGATATCACTAACATAAAGGATATAATTTATTCACATAATAAGCTAAGCAATCTTCAATTCATTCCTACCTCCGTTGCACGTGGTAATATCCATGAGTTACTTTCTGGATCCAGAATAAAATTGCTTATTCAGGAACTAAAAGAGCGTTATGATTACATTATTTTGGATACCCCGGCCGTAGGTCTTGTTTCAGATTTTCTGTTAATGAGCGATGATATTGATATCAAACTGTTTGTTGTTCGAAGAAAAGTAGCCAAAATCGGATTTCTTGAAGATCTGGAGAAATTGGTCCCACATGGAAAAAGTAAAAAAGGGTATATCCTTTTCAATGATACGCTGGAGAAAACTTATAAATATGGCTATGGACAAAAATATGGAGTCAATGTTGAACCTCAGTTGGTCAATGAATCCTTTTCTGTATAGAAAATCAACCAGGCAATACAATCAAACACCATGGTACTATGAGCCTTCCGGTCTTGTATTGCAATGAATAATCTACCTAATTATATATTTTTTCTGCTTCTTCTTTTCTATCCCTGGTTTAGCTTTATCGTATATCAGGGAATAGGCATGAATCCAAATTATTTATTTGGTATCATATGTCTTTGTTTTTTAATATTCAGAGTCCTGATCATCTATAAAGATGGCGGAAAAATTGTCATCCCTTATTACATTATTATTTTCGGTGTCTTCACAACATATGTCCTTCTCTTAAATAATTTTCTTTCGGGTAAATTTTTGGAAGAAGGCGTAGTTAAGTACCTCTATTCCAACTCATACTTAATGACGAGTATCGCTTTTGTCATTGTTGAAAACATATCTTTCTCGCCGAAATGGATTAGGCTGGGTACACACATACTCGGGCTAACACTTATTGTATCAGCAATTGTTTCAGTAATTCAAATTTTTGATCCTTTCTTTTTTTTCAAAAATGATATTGTTGTGCAGGGATTACCATATAACAGAGTTTCAGGTTATTATGTTGATAATCCAAATCTGTCATCGGGCAATGTCTCCCGGCTTTTGGAGGGTTACCGCTTTTCTATATATTCCTATATTAATGATTTGTCAGTAGGAATAGATACCATTGCTATATTCAGCTTGTTAATTGCACTGAAGTCAAACACTTGGTTGAAAACAGGAATATGGGTAATTGGGGCTGCTCTGGTAGCCTTCTTATCAAGTTCCAGGTGGATAATGTTGAATTTTCTTGTTGTTGCCAGTCAGAACCTTTGGTTAACCAAAAACAAATTCTGGAATGTCATTAAATACGGGTTTTATTTTATAACGCTTTTACTTTTCTTAATCCCGGCAGTAGAATTTTTTGGTATTGATCTTCAGAGATTCACTCAGGAAAGATTATTGTCAGATAATGCCTCGACAAGAATACTGGCTTTTGATGTT
>JBGTMS010000072.1:0-63997 GCA_041743425.1 Zeaxanthinibacter sp.
GTAAAACCCAGGGGAAGGAAACACAATCCGGGTGGCCATGGCGACGGGGCCCACCCCTTTCCATTCCGAACAGGGAAGTTAAGCCCGTCTGCGCCGATGGTACTGCTACATCAAGTGGGAGAGTAGGCCGCCGCCTTCTTCGAAAGTCCTTCACAGATAATGTGAGGGACTTTTTTTTTGCTATTCCGGACACTCCGGGAAGACGACTTCAAGCCAGGAATAATTATTGCCGCAAGATCACTGTTTACCTATCTTTATAAAAATTGACTACTTTATGAAGATCTTTACCATGGCCTTTCTGTTCTGCTTTATTTCACTATTCTCCCAAGCTCAGGACAACCCGCTCAAAGCCCTCGTCGGAGGGACCCTCATTGACGGCTTTGGATCAAAACCCATTACCAACAGCGTTATCCTTATTGAAGGAGAAATGATCAAAGCGGTAGGCACCATGGGATCTCTCGATATTCCGGAAAATGCAGAAGTCATATCCACAGAAGGTATGACCGTCATGCCGGGACTATGGGATATGCATGTTCACACAATGCTCAATGGGCATTCTGACTATGCGTACTGGGATAAAACTTATTTGCCTTTGCTTAAGGAAGTCATCATGCCTGCCTCTGCTCATCAGTTACTTATGGCAGGAGTTACAAGTGCCAGGGACCTGGGAGCTCCATTAGAAGCAAGCATACAAGTCAGGGATGCCATCAATAAAGGCGAAATCCCGGGAGCCACACTTTATGTTTCAGGCCCTTTCATTCAACATAAGCCATATCCAAATACGGAAACTTTCAGGTGGGGCGTGGAAGGGGCAGAAGACGGACGCAATAAAATCAGAAAACTCGCCGATGCCGGGGTAGATGTCATCAAATTAATTGACCAGGACGAGATGACCATGGAAGAGCTTGCGGCTGTGGTAGACGAGGCACATAAAAAGAATCTTAAGGTCGTCGCCCATGGACACCGGCCTGAAGAAATACGAAGGGGCCTCCAGGTAGGAGTCGACTGCTTTGAGCATACGGGACTATCTTCCGCGCCGAAATATCCGGATGATGTCATGGAAATGATCAGGGAACGCACCGCTCAGATGAGCAAAGGTCCTTTATTCTGGTGTCCGACCGTCGAGGGCTTATATAATTATGAGTACGTCAGGGATAACCGCGAAAAACTGGATAATGATTCCTGGCACCTCGGCTTGCCTGATAGTATTGTGACGGATATCCAGAACAGTATCGCTCATCCGGACCGCCTTCCTTATTTTCAACTGACGCCTTCAAGAAAGCCAACCCTGGAAACCAAGGTAAAACAACTCATGGATGCCGGCGTAGTGCTGCTGATAGGTACAGACAGCGGAATTCCCATGAAATTCCATAGCCAGTCCACCTGGAATGAACTCGATGTTTGGGTGAATGAATTTGGTATTGATCCGATGTACGCTATCCGAGCCGCCACTTACTGGCCCGCTTTATGGATGGGAGTAGCTGACAAAGTGGGAACGGTAACTCCGGGAAAATATGCAGACATCATAGCTGTCGACGGAGATGTGCTCCGGTATATCAGTCTGCTGCAGGACGTTGATCTGGTGATCAAACATGGAACCCGCTATAAATAGTGGAAGATCCCAATGCCAAAGAAGAAAATCTCAATGCCCTTACCCATGGCTTCGGAGTTATTGCGGGATTGATAGGTTTTATTCTGCTGTTGGATCAGAATACTCATAAGTCACCTTATGCCACGGTCGCCATTTGCATCTACAGCACTTCTATTCTCCTCCTTTTTACCGCATCGGCATTATATCATAGTATTTCAGCTCCCCGCATCAAATACAGGTTGCGCATTCTCGATCATATCTGTATTTATTATCTGATTGCCGGTACTTATACACCTGTTTGTCTTATAACACTGGTGCACGGGAATGGTTGGGTGTTATTTTTTACCGTATGGGGGCTGGCGACCGCAGGTACAATCCTGAAATTTTTCATCACAGGGAGATATGAAAAAATATCGCTGCTGGTCTATCTTGGGATGGGCTGGTTGATCCTATTTGATATCAGCTCATTACTCCATACCTCTTCTCTGACCGGGTTGGGGTTGCTTACGGCCGGAGCCGCCTTCTATACTATCGGCACTTTTTTTTACGCTAATCGGAAAATTCCGTTCAACCACTTTATATGGCACCTTTTCGTATTAGGAGGGGCGCTCAGTCACTGGTGCTACATTTACCTTGATGTTGTCGGAATGGCATTGAATCTAACTTCAGGGACGCAAAAGTGGTCCATCCTCGCACTGTAGTTCATCAGCCGCATAGAGCATACCGTTCATTAAAAACTGCAAAAATTGTTGATTTTCAAAGCTCTGGGCATTGTGGGAAGGGGCAGAATAAAAGATACGTCCCTTCCCATACGGCTTTATCCAGGCGATATACCTTTTATTATGCTCCACATTCTCCCTTAAATCCTGAAGCTGACTTGCTTCCATATAGAGCAGCGGATGAAAATTATAATCGTTGTAAGCATTATTAAAGAAATAGGGTTCATCAACATGGTCAAATCCCCCATCACTAAATGAAGCTACCACAGGATGCCCCGGATCTGCCACCATTACCCTTATGTTCTGCTGTTTGGGATGGTAGTCAAAACTTCCTCCCACCATCTTTCCAAAATCTTCAGAACTGTTTTGCATCGTAATACCGCCATGAATAACTGCGAGGCCTCCTCCTTTCCTGACGTAATTAAGGAGATTTTTTTCCAGCCTGCCGGCTTTTTTCATCTTTTGGTCTTCAGTCAGGGTGGTATCCATTTTTAGTACATCCCAGAAAATATTACGCTTGTCCCGTTCCGAACAATTATTGTTCAACACGATCAATTCGTACTTTTTTAACTGATCTTTTTCAAATTCCTTTATACTCTTTGAAACGGTTACTTCAAACGCCTGGGACTTTTCCGCGAGGATTTGCATGATGGCCTCAGTGTGCGGCACTACCCAATGATCATATCCTGTAACGAGCGAAAAAATCAGCATATTTTTCTTTTTCGCTCCGGAGGGCTTCAATGGTTCGGGTGACAATCTTTCTATCCTTGCACGCCATTCTTCTGTAATCTCAGTAGGTGTAAGGTCCTGTGATTGCAATGAACTAGTAAAAAAAGCAATGATGTATACAAGAATAAATTTAATCCTTATGATATGGTTATACTGAGTCATTTTTTAATAAGTCGATTTGATACAGCTGGTTACTTATGTAAATTAATATAATTATTTTTAAGAATGGAAATTTGGGATCAGAGGTATTATTAATCCGCGCCCGGTTCCAGTAATTCTGCGTAGGTTGCAAAGAATCCTTCGAACCGGTCCATCCTGTCATAGAGAAAATACATCGTTTTTTGCCAGGTCGCTTTATCGTGAATAGATACGTCCTCTAAAAATACGTAAACCCTGGAAATCTTTTTGCCGCTGTCCAGGAGATACTCCTTTGCATATTGTGCATCTTTGAGATGATCCCTGGTAAGGATTGCCCTGAGGGCAAGCAACCTATGCCAGAGTAACTCATTTTGGGGATCTGTCGCTTCAACATCAAGGCAGACAATTGCCTTTTTTGTATCAAAATCAAATTTGAAGCTTAATCCTTTTATTTTTGTCTGGTAAAGGATCCATTTCCGGGGAAAGGATTTGCCAAAAGCGATCCAGAATTCCTGCCGCATTTTTTTGGATGCTTCACGACTATACATCTACAGAAGGTAAGCTATCGAAATTCCTACAGCTATCGATAATAACTTCCTCAGGGTGAATCGATGCCCTTCGGAACTTTCAAATAGGATAACTGTGGAGATATGAAGAAATACACCAATCACGACAGCGGTGAGTACCGCATGGTATTTTCTGATAGGCTCAAAGTTGGTTGCAAGAAAATTCCCCAGCGGCGTCATGAGGGCAAAAAGGCAGATAAAAAAGCCCGCGGCTGTCCGGCTGATCCCCGAATTGAGAAGGAAAATACTCAGGATAAGGGAAATAGGAACCTTATGCACAAGAATCCCATAAAGGATTGAATGATGTTCAGCGATAGGAATACCTTCGATAAGTGAATGAATACAAAGGCTTACGAGTAATAACCACGGAAAATTGGATCTTGTGGGGTCATGGTGAATATGCCCATGCTCCGCTCCTTTGGAAAAGAATTCGAGGAATACCTGTAACAGAATTCCAAGCATAATGAACAGGCCCATTGTCTTTCCATCGGAATAGTCATAGACTGAGGGAACCAATTCAAAGAGCGTCATTGCTAAGAGGAAGGATCCCGAAAAAGCAAGTAAGAGTTGAAGCAATTCTTTTACTTTGGGATTGAAGAGGATGACAAATACAAAACTCAGCAATACGGACAGGACAAGAAGTATATACGTCATTTAAGGGTCGCTTAACTATTCTCGAAATTTATATTGTCTGGGCTAAATTTAACTTATTTTGCAGTATTCATGGAAATGAAAAGGACAACAAATTTTAGAATGGTGGCCAAAACCCTTGCAGGTTTTGAACCTTTGCTCTCCAGAGAACTCAAAAATCTGGGTGCAGGAAATATTGAGGAAGGCATACGAAGCGTGGCATTCGAAGGAGATACCGGATTTCTTTATAAGGCGAATCTGTGTTTGAGGACAGCCATCAAAATCCTGAAACCCATACATTCTTTTTATGTCCGCAATGAGCAGGATCTATATGATCAAGTCATCAGCATCAATTGGTCCGAGCATCTTGGCCCGGATACGACTTTCGCTATTGACAGTACGGTACATTCAGAGTCCTTTACGCACTCCCTCTTTGTTTCTCAGAAGGTCAAGGACGGGATCGTAGATAAGCTCAGGGATACTTTTGGGAGGAGACCCGATGTGGATATCAAATCCCCGGATGTTCGTTTTAATGTGCACATCCAGAATAACCATTGCAACCTGGCACTTGACAGTTCAGGCAGTTCCCTGCACCAGAGAGGTTATAAAACAGCCACCAATATAGCTCCGATCAATGAAGTACTCGCTTCCGGTCTTCTGCTGCTGAGTGGCTGGGATGGACGGAGTGATTTTATGGATCCGATGTGTGGAAGCGGAACCTTTTTAATTGAAGCAGCCATGATCGCCTGTAATATGCCGGCAAACCTTCACAGACCCGGATTTGCTTTTCAGCGTTGGCCGGAATATGACGCGGAACTATTCGCTCTTATAAGGCAGTCAGCCCTTAATAAAATCAGAGAATTTCCATTTAAAATAATCGGGTATGACAAGGCTCCGTCAGCCGTCAGAAAGGCGCAGGATAATGTTGAAAATGCAGGTCTCATGGATTTTATTTCCATCGAAAGAAAAGATTTTTTTAAGACGATCAAATCTGGCAATCAGCCTTTACATATGGTCTTCAATCCACCCTATGGAGAGCGATTAAATGTGGAAATGGAGTCTTTCTACGCCCAAATCGGGGATACGCTTAAGCGACATTACTCAGGTACCCAGGCCTGGTTTATTACTGCCAATCTGGATGCGCTAAAACATGTCGGTTTACGACCCACCCGTAAAATAAAGGTATTCAATAGCCACCTGGAGTCGAGGCTGGTCCAATATATCATGTATGACGGCAGCAAAAAGGGGATAAAGCAGCAAGGTAGTTAATACGATAGTGGCATGTTAAAGACCTACTCTTCCTCCAATAATTCCTGTTCAGGTTTTTTTGCCTTTTTGTAAAGAGGTAAAAAGTAGGTGATCCCATAATTGTAACCTACCCCAAACTTGCTTCCATCGGTTACCCGATTGAATCCCGGGATCCATAAATTTGGGAACCTTTCCGATGCCTTATTGCTGATAAGAAAACCAATCCGCACACTGCCTCCCAGGAAAATATTCGCAAAGAGTTCGGCTTTAATCCCAAAAACAAACTCTAACCAGGTAGCATTTAAACTGTCAAATTCTTCAGGGGCAAGACTTCCCTGAATCAGGTCAGTTCCATTCCAATAGCGATTGCTTTCAAAAATGGCGTAGCTGTTAAGGGTCTGGCTAAAACTACTTGCCGCGTATCGTCCCCCAATATATATGACATTATTCATACCATACCAGTTCTCATAAGTGTTATAATCGATCCCCAGTTTGAGATAACTTCCTTTGGTTGTGTAATCATAAAGGCTTGTAATATTGTCCGCCTCCTCATTTCCCAGTTCCTCTCTGTCCGATTTCTTCTCATTACCCAGTTCCCCCGCAAGGTATAATTTGGGTGTAAGCCGGTAATCTCCCATAAACTCGAGTCCTGTATAATCTTCATTCAAAAATGAGAGTATAGGCCGGCTGATATCGACCCCTACCCGAATGCCATATGGCTCTTTGGATACAAGTGTGTCCGCGGTGGCCGGACTGCTCGGTTGATCCTGTGCCCGGCCTGCGGCCAGACCCAGCATCAGCAATAGGCTAATGATATATTTTAACATGGGCGCTATCCTGCATTTGAACCAAAGACCTGGTTATTTCCACGTCAAGAATCCAATTGTCGGATCCCGGTTTCAGTTCGTTTGTAAGGGCTTCATAATTTGCAACAAATCCGCATGCCCTGGAGATGAAAACCTCCTTTGTTTCATAATTAAAAGTAAGGGTATCAATATTTCCTGTTTCAAATTCTTCCTCCGTACTCGATTCCTGAATGAGCAAAAAGGTGGTATTTTCCTGATCGATACGCAGCGGTAAACCAATGGAATCCTGTCCCGTACGATCCTGGAAAGTGTCCACGGTAAACTCCTGGCCCAGGCCAACAACTCTTAGAGCCTGAACATCTTTAAACTCAGTAGGATTTGCAGCGTCGTAGAAGCGCACAACTAGTAGAGGGGTATTCCCATCAACACAAATATCATCTTTCTCGCAGGAGACAAGGAGCCAGGTTGGGAGTGATAAAAGCAGGAGGAATCCCCATATTCTGAATGGAATGGTTGGTATTCCTCTTTTCAAAAATGCAAATCTCATTACTTTAAAAGTTCTAAAAGTACAACATTTTCCACGTGGTGGGTTTGAGGGAAAAGATCCACCGGCTGGAATTTCACAATACGATAATAAGGTTTAAGAATTTCAAGATCACGTGCCTGGGTAGCGCTGTTGCAGCTTACATATATAATTTTCGAGGGAGTCATAAGAATTATCTGGGCCACCACATCTTTATGCATGCCATCTCTGGGAGGGTCTGTAATAAGCACGTCAGGCTTACCATGATTATGTACAAAATCCTCATTCAGAAGAAATTTCATATCTCCTGAATAGAAAGAAACATTTTCAAGCTTGTTGAAAGCTGCATTTGCTGTAGCTGCCACAACGGCATCAGGAACAGATTCTATGCCGACCACCTTTCGGGCACTGGCGGCGAGGAACTGCGCGATGGTACCCGTACCGGAGTACAGATCATAGACCAGTTCCTTACCTGTGAGACCGGCATATTCCCTCACTATCTTATAGAGCAGGTAGGCCTGTTCTGAGTTTGTCTGGTAAAAGGATTTTGCATTGATTTTAAATCGAAGGCCTTCCATGGTTTCAAAGATGTGATCCCTGCCATGGTAGCAGCAGACGTCCTGGTCGTAAATAGTATCGTTTTGTTTTTTGTTGATAACATACAGCAGGGCAGTAACTTGTGGAAATTCCTGAACTATGTGATCCAACAGCGCATGGCGCCTGGCCGGATCATCCTCATAGAACTGCAGCAATACCATCACCTCTCCGGTGGTCGAAGTTCGGATCATCAGCGTGCGGAGCATGCCGCACTGCTTCCTGGTGTTAAAGAAGGTAAGTTGCTCCTTTACGGCAAAATCTTTTATGGACAATCTAATGGCATTTGACGGGTCTTTTTGTAAATGGCAGCTGCGGATATCGAGGATCTTATCCCATGCTCCAGGAAGATGAAATCCAAGCGCGTTTCGATCTGAAATGATGCGGTCCGATTTTAATTCCTCTTCCGAAAGCCAGCGATTCTGAGAAAAGGAAAATTCCATTTTATTCCTGTAAAAATAGGGCGATGAACAGCCCAGGATAGGAGTTACGGCGGGCAACTCAAGATGTCCTATCCGTCGCAGGTTATTTACGACTTCATTTTGTTTGTAGAACAATTGATGCTCATAGGCCATATTTTGCCATTTACATCCTCCGCAGACACCAAAATGCTCACAACGAGGCGTTGTCCTTTTGCTGGAATAAGATCTGAACCTTGTGGCTATCCCTTCCAGAAATGCTTTGCGTTTTTTAGTGGTCTGTACATCCACAATATCACCGGGAACGGCATTGCTGATAAAAAGGATGCGACCGTCAGGCGCACGGGCTACTGCCTTCCCTTTTGCACCCGCATCAAAAACCTCAACATTTTCAATCTCCGTCCTTTCCCTTTTCCTTGGCATCTGACAAATGTACTGTTTAGAGGTTATTCCGGAACTCCGATTGTGTGAGAATTAGCTAAAAAAGGAGGAATTTATATGTTACTGGGATGCGATCACGGGTTTATTTCATGTTCCTAAAGCCAAACTATGCGCCATTTATGACAGGCCTTATTTGGAACCTTAAATTGATATTAAATAGCTTGGGAATTTGTAATTTTACGTTTCCCCCGGTAATGGAATCACTCAATAGAAGCAATTCCGGAGTAGTATTTAAAGTAAAAGAAATCATGGCGGTTATTGAAAAAAGGAATTCCGAGGAGGCGATTGCGCAGGAAGATCGTTACGGAGCAAATAACTATCACCCTCTGCCTGTTGTTTTAAGCAGAGGCGAAGGGGTCTTTGTGTGGGATGTGGATGGGAAGAAGTATTTTGATTTCCTTTCGGCCTATTCCGCAGTAAATCAGGGACACTGCCATCCGAAGATCATTGATGCCTTGGTA
Organism: Zeaxanthinibacter sp.; assembly: GCA_041743425.1. Taxonomy (GTDB): domain Bacteria; phylum Bacteroidota; class Bacteroidia; order Flavobacteriales; family Flavobacteriaceae; genus JTS-RE37. Next base: position 8,866 of record JBGTMS010000072.1, read on the forward strand.
ACACAGGCTCAAAAACTCACCTTGACTTCCAGGGCTTTCTATAATGATGCCCTCGGTAAATTTCAGAAATATGCAGCGCAAACTTTTAGGTTTGACAGAGTTTTACCGATGAATACCGGCGCCGAAGCTGTGGAGACAGCTATAAAAATCTGCAGGAAGTGGGGCTACGAGAAGAAAGGTATTCGTGAGAATGAAGCCAAAATAATTGTCTGTTCCAATAACTTTCATGGGCGTACTACCACAATCATCTCTTTTTCAAGTGACCCCCTGGCGCGGAAAAACTTCGGACCGTTCACTCCGGGATTCCTTACCATTCCCTATAATGATCTCAAGGCATTGGAGGAGGCGTTGAAGCAGGACGTCAACATTGCGGGGTTCCTTGTAGAACCTATTCAGGGGGAAGCCGGTGTTTTTGTCCCAGACGAGGGTTATCTGGCTGGAGCCAAAGCGTTGTGTGAAAAATATCATGTGCTTTTGATTGCGGATGAAGTACAGACGGGTATTGCCCGCACGGGACGATTGCTTGCCAGTTGCGGTAATTGTTCCTGTAAGGACCTGCATTGTAGTGAAAAACCCGAAGTTAAACCTGACATTCTCATCCTGGGCAAGGCCTTATCAGGAGGCGCCTACCCAGTGTCCGCTGTTTTGGCAAATGATTCTGTGATGGAGGTTATACAACCGGGAACACATGGAAGCACATTTGGTGGAAATCCACTTGGCGCAGCAGTGGCCATTGCTGCTCTTGAAGTGATCCGGGAGGAGGAGCTGGCCATTAATGCTGAAGCACTTGGCATTCGCTTCCGGCAGGAATTGAATAATTACATAAGCACTTCGGGGATCGTCAGCCTGGTTAGGGGTAAAGGATTACTGAATGCCATTGTCATAAATGATTCTGAGGATAGTTCAACAGCCTGGGAGATATGTCTCGCCTTTAAGGAAAAAGGCCTGCTGGCAAAACCAACCCATGGGAATATGATTCGTTTTGCACCTCCATTGGTTATGACCGAGGAACAATTAATGGTATGCATTGGCATTATCACGGAGACTCTTAAAGAATTTGAAGACCGGGATGCCGTAATGTAATAAAAAGCAGTTTAGGATCGTACCTCTTTAATCCTTGCCTTTTTGCCGGTCAGTCCTCGGAAATAAAAGATTCTGGATCTCCGCACTTTCCCTTTTTTATTAATTTCTATCTTCTGAAGGGCAGGCATGTTCATAGGGAAAATACGTTCTACGCCCACAGTTCCGGACATTTTTCGGATGGTAAATGTTTCTGTGGCCCCTGTACCTCTACGCTGGATTACAACACCCCTGAAGAACTGGGTACGTGTTTTTTCACCTTCCTTGATTTCGTAGTAGACTGTGATCGTGTCTCCGGATGAAAATTCGGGAAATTCTTTCTTTGGAATAAATTCGCTTTCAACAAATTTTATTAAAGATTCCATGGTAACTTATTTAATTTGTCACAACCAACATGCACGCATCTCGTCAGAGGTTGATTTTAATCGACTGCAAAAATAGTCAATAATTACAAATGTACAAGGGTTAAACAGGCTTTTTTGGTAGTAAGGAATACAGTAGTTTAACGATTACAAAACGACTTTAAGTAACGATTTTCTGTAACGATTTCAATATTAATGTTCACTCATTCTTCAGCAAATCAGGCCGCAAGGTTCTGGTGCGTTCCAATGCCTGAGATTCCCGCCATTCCTCAATAGCCCCAAAATTGCCGCCGAGCAGTATATCCGGTACTTTCATCCCCTTGTAATCTCTCGGTCGGGTATAAACCGGCGGAGCCAGAAGATTATCCTGAAAACTGTCGGTAAGAGCAGAGGTTTCATCATTCAGCACCCCTGGAAGGAGTCTGATAATGCAGTCACATAGAACCGCGGCTCCGAGCTCTCCTCCGGAAAGGACATAATCTCCGATCGATATTTCTTTGGTTACCAGTAAATTACGCACTCTATGATCCACTCCTTTGTAATGCCCACAGAGCAGGATAATGTTGTTCATCATAGAAAGGCCGTTGGCCATTTTCTGATTCAGGGTAAGGCCGTCCGGGGTAAGATAAATTACCTCATCATAGTGCCTTTCTGACTTTAGCAGCTCAATGCATTTATCAATGGGTTCGATCATCAGGACCATCCCCGCACCGCCGCCAAACTGGTAGTCATCGACCTGCCTGTAACTCTTGTCGGTATAGTCCCTTAAATTATGCATATGAACTTCCACCAGACCTTTTGAAATTGCCCGCTTCATTATTGATGCTTCAAAAGGGCTTTGGAGAAGTTCCGGCAGCACAGTAATAATATCGATTCGCATAGTCTTCTGGTTAAGGTATCTTCCCCGCGGGTTAGGGTGCTGTCCAAAAATAATGAAAACAATGAGAATCCCTTACCCAACCCAGTCGCTCATATAAGTGCTGCGCAGGATTATCGGTCGCTGTCTCAAGGGCAAGTCCTTTTCCCTTTGCTGCAATGCAGAATTGCTTTGCTGACTCCAGCAGCAATGCGCCTGCCCCGGTATTCCGGTCGGATTCCCGGACGTAGAGATCATTCAAAATAAAAATCCTTTGCAGGCTTACGGAGGAAAAACTGGGATATAATTGGGTAAACCCTACCGCTATTCCATCCATACGGGCCATAAAGATGAAAGAATCATTCTGGAACAAACGGGTTTCCAAAAACCGCTGCGCGTCCGGCATTGAGGAGGGTTGTTTGTAGAAGATTCGGTAAAGGTCAAACAGGAACGCAAGCTCCGGAAGGTCATCTGTGGTCGCAGGATGAATGGTGATCATAGAGCTAAAAAAAGCTCCCTGGGGAGCTAATGATTATTTTGATTTTTTATATTTATTAATTTCATCCTGAAGCTGTCTGCTAATGCGTTGCTCGCGTTCAAGAGCCCTTCTTCTGTGATCTTCATATTCCGTTTCTAATTCTGACAGGTTGGATTTTGCAATCTGTGTTAGAATATTACTTCTTCGGAATCGATATATAAAGAGCAGTAAAAGCAATAACAGACCAAAGATCACGGTCCACAATATGAAATTATAGGTGCCCTTTGAAACCTGGATACCAAGAAAAGACATGCTGTCCTTTTCATCAGTAACGGCAGTCAGGCTGGTTGTTGTTTCGTCCAGCTTTTTATTTAGGGAATTGATGGTTGATTCGTGGCCAGCGATAGTAGACTTTAATTCAGCCGACCTCCTGGTGGCAACGGTTATGGTATCTAACACGTTTTGTCGTAATTTGTCGAGATCAATGGAGCGGACTACTTCGTATCGTTTACCTTCTGCATTATAATTGCCGGACTTTTTATATAAAAAATCGAACTGGGTAATGATCGTACCATCGTCCAGGGATAATTCCTCCTCATCCTGCAGTGCCCCATCCTGTGCCATTTGCAACTGATAGGTCAGTAAGGCTATAACCAAAGTTAGTATTCTTAAACCCTTCATTTAAATAGATCTTAGCATTAGTACCTGATTCAGAGATGGGACTAAAGTACTTCAATAATATTAATTAATAAAAAAAATTGACAAGAAGCTTCATCATACAGGACAATATGGGAGGGTAATACAGTCTGGAATACAAGGCTTTGGATCAGTAATAGGTGTACCTTCTGACTTTGGCAATATACTTGGCCAGCCTTATAACCTGATGGGCATATCCGAACTCATTGTCATACCATATATACAGGATCAGATTTTTCCCATCCGCAGAAACTATGGTAGCATTGCTGTCGTAAATGGCCGGTGCAGAGGTTCCGATGATATCTGAAGAAACCAGTTCGTTGTCTAACGAGTATTTTATCTGCTCCACAAGGTCTCCTTCAAGGGCATATTTCTTGATAATGGTGTTGATACCGTCCTTAGATGTTTTATTTCTGATCTCAAGGTTTAAAATAGCCAAAGAACCGTTGGGTACAGGCACTCGGATGGCATTTGACGTCAGCTTTCCCTTTAGATCCGGTATGGCCTTAGCTACTGCCTCGCCTGCACCTGTTTCAGTAATTACCATGTTCAGTGCAGCAGCCCTTCCTCTCCTGTATTTGCTATGCATATTGTCCACAAGGTTCTGATCATTGGTATAGGCATGAATGGTTTCAAGGTGCCCCTTTCGGATTCCCAGCGAGTCGTGCACCACCTTAAGTATCGGAGTAATGGCGTTTGTTGTGCAGGATGCGGCCGAGAAAATAGTTTCATCGTCAGGTGAAAACTCCATATGGTTCACCCCATGAACTATGTTGGGCACATCCTCACCAGGAGCGGTAAGCAAAACCCTGGAGGCCCCTTTGGATTTTAAATGTCGGGAAAGGGATTTGCGATCCCTGAGAGCGCCGGTGTTGTCAATAATCAGGGCATCACTGATACCAAATTTGGAGTAATCAATGTCTTCTGGCTGATTCACGCAGATAAAATGAACCGTAGTCCCGTTGATAATCAACGCCTGATTTTCAAAATCAACATCCACAGTTCCCATAAATTGCCCATGAACCGAATCAGTACGCAGAAGCGTCGCTCGTTTTCCAAGGATTTCCCTGGAGAGTTCCCCCCGCGTTACTACAGCACGAAGTCTGAGTTGGTTACCTTTACCGGTTTTGGCCATAAGATCGCGGGCAAGAAGTCTGCCAATCCTCCCGAATCCGTATAAAACCACATCTTTAGGTTGTATTTGTCGCGAGTCGTTAGCGTCTCTCAACTTATCCAGAACAAATGCCTTTACATTATGGTAGTTACTGTTGTCATCCAGATGGTACTCATAGGTCAGCTTCCCTATATCGAGTTTGGAAGGAGGCAGTTTTATATCGTAAATGGCCCTTAATAATTCTACAGAATCAAAGATCGAAATGGGTTTCTGAACAAATTCACCCGCGTACTCGTGTAAATTAATAATATCACTAACATTTTTATCAATAATTTGGTTTTTAAAGAGGACCACTTCTATGGACTTGTCGTACCAGAGATCGCTGATGATTTTGATAAATTCGGTGGTGGCTTTCCTGCGATCTGCCTGAAAAGCCAATTCCTTCTCATAGGATTTTACTGTACTCATGGATGATTTATGTTTAATTATGGGGTAAAATTATAGATTTCAATCGTTTTCGCCCAAGTTTTTTGCAAATAAAAAGGCGCCTGAAGGGCGCCTTTTTTTCTGTTATATAGCAAGCTACTGGAATATAATTCGTTCCCGTTCCCCTTCTGCATTAAGGATGGTAATACTTGTTTTTCCGTATCGCGAAATATTTTCAAAGAGTCTTTTAGCTTCTCCAATATCGTTGATCTCTTCATCGTCCACAGCGAGAATTACCTTTCCGTCCAGATCATAACCGCGGTAGCTCTCCGGAACACCCGTTATCAGCACCCCCTTATCCGTTCCAAACTGTTTTTTGTCCTTCTCGGAAAGATTTTTTACGACGAGGCCCATTGCAGGCAATACGAGGGACTGACGTTCCTTTAAGGTAACAGGCAGCACCAGTTCCTTATTGCTTCTGTCAACGGTCACCTGTACTTTATCTCCTGGTCTTTTAGAAGCCACGTAGCCGATCAGATCTGAAAATTTCCTGATTTTGATTCCGTCAACTTCTGTGATAATATCTTCAGATTTAAGTCCGGCATCGGCGGCACCCGAGTCTTCCTCAACAGATTCAACATACACCCCTTCTACTTCCCGGATTCCTTTTTCGTCAGCAAAAGGTGTATTCAGGTTAGGGGAAGTAATTCCCAGAATTCCGGTTTGCACATTTCCAAACTCCATAATGTCTTCTACTACTTTCTTTGCAATATTGCTGGGAACAGCAAATGAGTATCCGACATAGGATCCTGTCTGAGAGGTTATAGCCGTGTTAATTCCGATCAGATCCCCATTGGTATTAACCAGGGCACCTCCGCTGTTGCCAGGGTTAACAGCCGCATCGGTCTGAATAAAAGACTGGTCTGTTCTTCCCAAAGCCCTTGCTTTTGCACTGACTATCCCTGCGGTCACCGTAGAGGTCAGGTTAAAAGGATTGCCGACCGCCAGCACCCATTCTCCCACACGCGTATTATTAGAATCGCCGAAAGCCAGGTAAGGCAACTCGGAATCAGCCTCGATTTTTATAAGAGCAATGTCCGTGTTCGGGTCCGTCCCTATAATTTTGGCAGTATAACTATGATTGTTATTTAAGGTGACATTGATCTCACTGGCTTCTGCTATCACATGATTATTCGTTACGATGTAGCCATCAGGTGAAATAATTACCCCTGAACCTGTTCCGATCTGAGCTCCCTGAGAATTCTCAGATCCATAGAAAAAATCCATGATGCTTGGTCGTCCCTTGCTGAGAGTTACATTTTTTACATTGACGACGGCGTTGATGGTATTTTCCGCAGCCAGCCGGAAATCGACCTCATTGATTCCTGATCCCGCAATGGAGGCAGGGGTCGAACTGGTTGCGAAAACAGGCATAGAAGTGTTCTTATCAGAAAGAGAAAAAACGGGCTTTTCAAAAAATAATTTGTAAGAGCCCAAGGTGACAACTCCTGCAAAAATAGCAACCAGGAACAATCCTGAAATTCTTTTCATCGTGTTTGATTTTGATATTTACCACCGTAAAATTAAGAGAAATCAAAACAGAATTTTGCCCTTTAACGACTCTTTAACTGATAAAATTACCTTAAATAATAGCCTATATTTGTCCCACAACTCAATCTATGGGGATTTCTTTCTTTAAATACCAGGGAACCGGTAATGATTTCATTATGATTGATGACCGCTCGGCTTCTTTTCCCAGAGAGGATAATGCCCTGGTTGCCAGTCTCTGTGAGCGGCGTTCAGGGATTGGCGCGGATGGGCTCATCCTTCTTGAGAAAGATGCCAGTCTCGATTTCAGAATGACCTATTTTAATGCCGACGGATATCCCGGCAGTATGTGCGGCAACGGGGCCAGGTGTATAGTGGCATTTGCCAGGGACCTGGGAATTGTTGGCGAAACCTGTTCTTTTAATGCGGTTGACGGAGTTCATGTTGCAAGTATCATCGGAGAGGACATCCGTGTAAGAATGCAGGACGTAACGGGAATCAAGGAAAAACCTCAAACGGTATTTCTAAACACCGGGTCCCCTCACCATGTGCAGATGACAACCGGACTCTCAGAATATGATGTAAAAAAGGAAGGCGCCAAGATACGGTATGGCCTCTACGGCGAATCCGGTGCAAATATTAATTTTGTTGAGCCTCAGGAGGATGGATCCTTTTTTGTGCGTACTTATGAACGAGGCGTCGAAGACGAAACACACTCCTGCGGAACCGGAGTGACCGCAGTAGCGATAGCTATGAATTATATCGGGAAGACTGACGCAATGGAGGTAGCTGTAAATACTCCGGGGGGAAGGCTAAAGGTTTCGTTTAGGAAGGAAGGGAATGATTACCACGAAATATTCCTTAGTGGTCCGGCGATGTACGTATTTAAGGGGGAATGGGGATGCTGAGACTGAAAGGCGATAAGGTTATTCTCAGGGGACTGGAACCGGAAGATCTGGATTATCTTTATGAACTTGAAAATAACACGGACCTGTGGGAAATCAGCGGGACCATAACTCCTTATTCAAGACATGTACTGAAAGTATATCTGGAAAATGCCTTCAGGGATATTTATGAAGTAAAACAGCTTCGCCTGTGTATTTGTACTCCGGAAAAAGAAGTTATCGGGCTGGTGGACTTGTTCGATTTTGACCCCGTAAACCTGCGAGTGGGGTTAGGCCTTGTAATTTCGGATGCGTCTAAAAGGAACCAGGGAGTTGGAGCAGAAACCATAGAACTTATTTGTTCGTATGTCTTTTCCGCTTTAAATCTGAGACAGGTATACGTTAATGTCGGCGTAGACAATCTGGCCAGTCTTCATCTTTTTATAAAAATGGGATTTACCCAGGTAGGCATTAAAAAGGACTGGATACTTTCACAAGGCACTTTCAAGGATGAAGTTCTTTTTCAAAAACTCAACGACTGATGTATATCAAAAGAATTTTACTCGTAATTGCTGTTGGCGGACTTGTACTGGCAGGTGCTTTCTCTCTGATGGTATACAATACTTTCTTTAGCCCGAATACAAATTTTGATAAAAAGGAAGTATTTGTATTTATCCCCACCAAGGCTGATTTTGAGGAGGTAATGGCGCTCGTTGGCCCATATCTGGAAGATGTCGGGTCATTCGAAACCGCAGCCCGGCGGAAACGCTATATAGAAAGTGTAAAACCAGGGAAGTTCTCGATTTCGAAAGGCATGAATAACAATAGTATTGTCAATTCCCTGAGAAGTAGGAATCTACCTGTGAGCGTGGCTTTTAACAATCAGGAGAGTATTTATGGTCTGGCCGGCAGAATCTCAGATCAGCTTGAAGCAGACAGTATCTCTCTGGTTCTTGCCTTTGGAAATCCTGAATTCCTAAAACAGAACAATCTTGATGAAAATACACGACTCGCTCCCTATATCCCCAACAGCTATGAATTCTTCTGGAATACCGGTGCAGAGGAGTTCCGGGACAGGATGCTTGCGGAATACCGTCGATTTTGGAATGAAGAGCGACTTAAAAAAGCCGGCGAAAAAGATCTGACTCCCTTGCAGGCAATTTCCCTCGCATCTATTGTGCACAAGGAAACTGCCAAAGTTGATGAAAGACCGAAGGTAGCTGGAGTGTACCTGAATCGTCTACGACTTCGTATGCCTCTCCAGGCCGACCCCACCGTCATATTTGCCATTAAAAAGACCTATGGGAATTTTGACACCATAATTAAAAGAGTTCTCTATAAGGATCTGGAACTGGATTCTCCTTATAATACGTATAAGTACGCGGGAATTCCACCCGGGCCTATCACCATGCCTGATATCTCGGCTATTGACGGGGTCCTCAATGCAGAAAAGCATGATTATTTATATTTTGTTGCGGATATCGAAAATTTTGGCTATCACAAATTCGCGAGCAGCCTCGCGCAACACAACCGGAATAAAATACCATACATCCGATGGATTAATAGCCAGAAAATCAAACGATAGGCTATTTTATCCATGTTTTGCAGCAACTCGTCCAAAAGCGCACTTTTTTAAGATAATCTTTATCCGTCAGGAAAAATTGACGCCTATCTTTGCTTTTAGGATTTTAAGCAGTCCCGGAACGCGGGTCCTGAATCTTAAAAAAGTAAGAATATGAAAAGATGGATAAACTATTTTTGTCCTCTTATCATGATCTTTGTCCTGGCGAGTTTCGGGTTTAATACCACGACCCATGTGGAGGTACCTGAAAAGTTAAGGATGATAGAACCTACTGAGGTTTTGTTCCCCAAAAACAAAACCGTTTTGGCAGCGAATATGACAGCGCCCCCTTTTTTAGGAACCTCTTATATAGGGTTCAAGGAAGCACTGGCCTTTAAGGAATCCCAGGGTAATTATTTTACAATCAATACCCTTGGATACCTCGGAAAATACCAATTTGGTATTGGTACATTGCAATTGATGGGCGTATATAACGCCACACAGTTTTTGAATGATCCCAGGCTTCAGGAAAAGGTATTTCGAACCAATCTGACCAGAAACAAATGGATTCTCAGAAAAGACATTGAGCGTTACGTCGGAAAGAGGATAAGAGGGGTTGAAATTACCGAATCCGGCATTCTTGCAGCCGCTCATCTGGCAGGCGCAGGCAATGTCATGAAATACCTCAGGTCTTATGGAAGCGTGGATGTCATGGATGCTTACGGTACAACGATTACCCATTACATCAAGAAGTTTGCAGGTTATGACGTATCGGATATCCCCGCGAAACGAAATCCAAAGATTTAAAGGTTTAAAAAGTTACGCTATATGGAAAAGGCCCTGACGGAAACGTCGGGGTTTTTTATGCCTGTATAATAAATATGGCCGGTCTTTTATGAAAGACCGGTGTCAATTTCTGCCACTCTGCCACACGCTTTGTAATTATAAATTCCGTCGGAAGGGTCAGGTCACAGGCGATACAAAGCGATGTTTGACCCGCCAGGGCACTTACAAGTTCAGTTAATAGTTTATCATTTCGGTAGGGAGTTTCAATGAATATTTGCGCGCTGCCGTCTTCGCGGGAAAGCCTTTCTATTTGCCTGATCCTGTTTCTTCGCTCCGAATTTTCTATGGGCAGATACCCGTTAAAAGTGAAATTCTGACCGTTCATGCCACTTGCCATCATTGCCAACAGAATGGCGGATGGCCCTACCAGTGGAACGACCGGTATGTTCAGTTCGTGTGCCAGGCGTACTACCTCAGCTCCGGGATCAGCAATTCCCGGACATCCTGCTTCAGAAAGCAATCCTATATCGGCACCATTAAGGCATGGTGCCAGAAATGCAGGAAGCTCGTTCTTATCTGTGTATTTATTCAGGACTTCAATATGAAGCCCGGCCTGTGACTTTCGCGGACTTACTTTTTTAATAAACCTCCGGGCAGATTTTTCATTCTCGACAATATAATTTCTGATGCGCTCCATGGTTCTTTTGATAGAAATGGGTAAGACTTCCAGGGGTGCATTGTCTCCAAGAGTGGTTGGGATAAGGTACAATTTACCATTTGCATTCATCTGTGCGGAAATAGGTGATTTTCAGGAATTTTTCATCTTGTTGGCTATATGGTCACAGGCAAGGTCAATCAATTTGTAGACCCTGTCAAATCCATCCTCACCTCCGTAATAGGGATCCGGAATTTCAAGTGTTTCTCCCGATACCCCCTCCATCAGAAGTTGTACTTTCTTCTTATCTTCATCCGAACGTGCCAGGGAAATGATATCCTTGTAATTTTGCAGGTCCATTGCGTAAATAATATCGAAATGCTTAAAATCAGGGGCTGCAAACTTTCTGCATCTCTGTCCGCTGATATCAATACCGAATTTTAGCGCTGTTGCGATGGATCTGGCATCCGGTTTTTCACCGAGGTGATAACCACCCGTACCTGCCGAATCCACCATGATCCGGGAGGTATCCACCTTAGATTTCATTATACCCTCAGCCAGAGGGGATCTGCAAATGTTCCCCAGGCAGACCATAAGAATTCTGGTAGCCATAATCGTGCTACGAAAACTTCTTGGTAAGGTCCTCTATGTATTTACGAAATTGTTTGTCTGTCTCTGCGAGATTATCAACTGTCTTACAGGCGTGCAACACGGTGGCATGATCTCTTTTCCCGATCTGTGAACCAATACTGGCGAGGGAAGCTTTGGTAAATTTTTTAGCAAAGAACATAGCCAGTTGACGGGCCTGCACAATATGTCGCTTTCTCGTCTTTGACTGAAGCGTGGCAACATCCATCTCGAAGTAATCTGAAACTACCTTCTGGATGTAATCAATAGAGACTTCCCTTTTGGTATTTTTTACGAATTTTTCAACCACCTGCTGTGCCAAGTCAAGGGTTACCTCCTTTTTATTGAAAGAGGATTGGGCAATAAGTGAAATAATGGCCCCTTCCAGTTCCCGGATATTCGTTTTAATATGTTTGGCAACATACTCCACGATATCATCAGGCATTTCAACGCCATCGCGGTATAACTTATTGCGGAGGATGGATATCCTTGTCTCAAAATCAGGATTTTGTAATTCTGCGGAAAGGCCCCACTTAAATCGCGACAGCAACCGCTGTTCAATATCCTGCATATCCACAGGAGCCTTATCCGAAGTCAGGATGACTTGTTTTCCATTTTGGTGTAGGTGATTAAAGATATGGAAGAATACATCCTGTGTTCCGGATTTGCCGGACAGAAATTGCACATCATCAATTATCAAAACATCAATAAGCTGGTAAAAATGAATAAAATCATTTCTGGTATTTTTCTTTACCGACTCAATATACTGTTGGGTAAATTTTTCCGCTGAAATATACAGAACGGTACGTTCCGGATATTTGTCTTTAATTTCCACTCCGATGGCATGCGCCAGATGGGTTTTTCCCAATCCGACTCCGCCAAAAACAAGCAGTGGATTGAACGACGTACCTCCGGGTTTATTTGCCACCGCCATCCCGGCAGACCGGGCCAACCGATTGGAATCCCCTTCCAAAAAATTCTCAAAACTGTAATTGGGGTTGAGCTGGGACTCGATCTTAATATTTCGGATCCCGGGAATAACAAAGGGATTTTTTAGCTCCGGGTTCTTTGATTTTATGGGGACATCCATCTCCTGGGTGGATACCCCGGACCTGTTAGAACTTGGTATCCTTTCTGTAAAGGCCTCCCTGTTGCCATATGTATTCTCCATCTTGATGATATAGACCAATTTGGCAGTTTCGCCAAGTTCTTTGGTAAGGGCCACTTTCAGTAGCTTCACATAATGCTCTTCCAGCCATTCATAGAAAAATTTACTGGGAACCTGAATGCTCAGTGCATTATCTGACAGCTTTATAGGCTTAATTGGTTCAAACCATGTTTTGAATGCCTGCGGTTGGATGTTATCATGGATAAAAGCCAAACAATTGTTCCATACGGAAATAGCAGTAACACCCATTTTAAAATTTGTCTATTCTTTGTTGGTTAGTAACTTGTTAGTTGATTGTAGCAGGAGAGCCAGTGGCGACGTTCCTAAAGTGAGACAAATATGTGAACAAAAAAACTAAAAAAAAAATGAATTTAGGTTGAATTTGCCCTTTTTTTTTCGCATGTTACCATACCAACTTGGCTACTTCTTAAATATATAATTTTTACCTGACACGGGATGGAATTTAACAGAATATCTTTTAGGGTTCGCTATGCCGAAACTGATCAAATGGGAGTCGTCTATCACGGGAATTATGCGCAATATCTGGAGATGGGCAGGGTTGAGTGGCTCAGGTCTTTCGGGATTTCCTACAAGCAGATGGAAGAAAATGGCATCAAGCTTCCCGTATTTTCTTTAACCTTAAATTTCAAAAAACCAGCCTATTACGACGACCTGTTAACTGTTGTTACAAAACTTAAAAAGAGACCCGTTGTCAAGATAGAATTTGACTACGAAATTTACAATGAAGCCGGAGAAATTTTGGCAGAAGCAAATACGATTTTGGCATTTATCGACATTAAGAAAAACAAACCCGTAAAATGTCCGGATGATATTCTGAAATTGATAGAAAAGTAACCGCCCTATTTCAATTGATGCCTGATTTGTTATTGGCAGACTACGCTCATTTCATATACAATTGGGCTGATGCTTCCTAGAGTGCTCTTCTTTCTTATTCTAACTGGCCTTTGCCGGACTAAATGCTGGTTGCAATTCCCTTGCGAAACCTCCGACTGCAGGGGATGTCCTGTCAGAATAAGGCAACTAATAGAATACTGATTATGGCCAGCCCGATTCCGGCCCAATTCTTTGAACTGATATGTTCTTTAAAAAGAAGCATCCCGAGGAGCGTAGACAACATTACAATAGCGACGTTGTTGATGGTAAATACCGCAGCGCTGTTAAATAGTTGGGAATCCAGGGCCTTTAACAGGAAATATATTGAAAAGTAATTGGTTACCCCCAACACGATCCCTCCCAGGATGTCGCGTCCGCCAAGCTTTAATAACTTTTTGCGCTGCTTCACGAGTACAGACACCATTCCGGTAAGTGCGGCAGCGCCAAATACAGTGGCTGAAAATAGGGGAAGTTCTTCCTCAGGCACGAGTCTGGCTTCCATATACTTGATACTTGCATCAATGATCCCGGAACCCATAAACAACAATGCCGGAAGCAAAAACAAATATCTGCCTTCAATTGCGTTTCTCTTTTTATAAGAAGCGAAGTAAACTGCGGCCAGTGCGATCACTATCCCAAGGATCCTGAGACTTCCCAGCCGCTCATTATATAACACAAGGCCACAAATAACGGGAATCACAAGAGACATTTTAGTGGCTACAGAAGCGACTGAAATTCCCATTTGCTGGGATGTTTTTGCCATGATATTAAATACAACGATGAAAAGGATACCCATGGCAAGGGTTCCCGGAAGCCATTCTTTTAAGAGTAAGTCCTGCAAGGTAAATGACCTTGTGATGAAAAGCAGTCCAACGCTGCATGCCACAACATAATTGACCACTATGGCGTAAGATGTCTGAACCCTGTAAAATCCGTACATCTTAAAGATGATAAATATCACACTAGAAAAAAGGATACTCAGACCCAGATGGAGCATCTTATAATTTTTCCATTAATTGTACAACGTCCTCTTTTCCCACCTGAAGATGCCAGGTATGGATCCCGAGGGAGGCGGCTGCTTTTGTATGGCCTTCGGTGTCGTCAATAAACAAGGTTTCTTCTGCATTCAGTCCATTTTCAGTAAGTACAAGCCGAAAAATTCCGGGATCCGGTTTGCGCAATCTCAGTTCATGTGACAAATAGAACTTTTCAAAGCACCCCTGGAACCTGTCAAATTTTCCGGACCCTATTTTCTCCTTTACATGCGGAATATGCAAAGCGTTCGTATTGCTGAGAAGAAAAAGACGATGAGATCGCAGGGCAGCCAACTCTTCAAGAAATTCCAAACGATAATCCGGAAGGTCCAGCAGCATTGAGTTCCAGATATTGTTTAGCTTTTTTTTTGTTTTCTCCGGAAAGTAAGCCCTTAGGGTGTCCAGGAATTCATCAGAACAGATAGCACCAATTTCAAAAGCCTCATTGACTGCGTCAAATAAGGTGTCAAAGTTTAGATTCTCCTGCGGGACATGCACCCGCAATACAGATTTATCCAAATTAATGAACACATCACCAAAATCAAAAATAATATTCTTAATCATTTCGGAGTATTTGTAGTTGATCTTCTCCAACATTGCCGTTAAACACCATACGGCCTGAAATGGCCGGGGCTTTTATACCTTCTCTCAGGGTTGAAACGGCTTTGAATATCCTGGCCTCATCCCAGAGCCCGCTTCTTATGAAAGAAGTCAGGGTTTGCAACCCACCCTCGACGATGAGGCTTGTTATCTTACGCCGGTAAAGTTCCTCAAGAACCTGAGATGGGAAATCCGCGCTAAAATCAATAACAGCATAGGACACCCCGCTCCGGTAATTCGTGCTATCTGAAATTTCGGTCAGGACGATCGTTTCGGTACCGGAATCCATCACATGCCAATTTTCAGGAATTCTGAGACTTCTGTCCGGGACGACGCGGGCCGGGGATTTTCCTGCATGGTAACGTGTGGTGAGGGCAGGATTGTCCTGTAATATCGTTGTAGTTCCGGCCATGATCGCCTGCTCCTGACTTCGCCACTGATGAACCAATTGCCGGGAGGACGTACCTGAAATCCAGAAGGGATGATTGCCATCAGCGCGTTTATCCTGCGCAGGGCCCATAAAGCTATCCTGGGTTTCTGCCCATTTCAGAATGACATAGGGTCGTTGCTTTTCATGATAGGTCAGGAACCTTTTGTGATGTTCTCTGCAGTCCTTCTCAAGGACGCCGGATATCACTTCGCAGCCTGCCTCCCTCAGTTTTTGAATTCCGGTGCCATTTACCTTTTTGTTAGGGTCGACCAGGCCTATGACCACTTTGGGAATTTGAGACTTGATGATCAGATCTGTGCACGGAGGTGTTTGGCCATAATGAGAACAGGGTTCCATGGTAACATACAAGGTTGCTCCTTTAAGCAGGGTCTTGTCAGTAACGGCCTCAACAGCGTTTACCTCAGCGTGAGGTCCGCCATAAGCACTGGTATAGCCTTCACCAATGATCTTTTCCTGATGGACAATTACGCTGCCTACCATGGGATTCGGCGCCGCACCGCCTAGTGCGTTAACGCCCAGTTGGATACAGCGCAGCATATATTTTTCATGTATCTTCACCTTGTAAAAATAGGCTATTCAGGAAGATTATGGAGGCGGTTGTCATCAGGGAGATAACAAAGAATGATAACCATGAAATATCTCATCTTATACGTCAGACGCTTGTAGAATTCCGTGTTCCGAGAGCTGGATCGGCCTATGATGACCCGGAGCTGGACCGGATGTATGAAACTTTTAGCCGGCAAGGGTCTTTCTATTATGTTGTTGAATATAAAGGAGCGGTCATAGGTGGGGGAGGGGCTGCCCCTTTAAAGGAATATCAGGGTGACGTATGTGAATTACAAAAGATGTATTTAATGAATGAATACAGGGGAAATGGCCTTGGTTCTGAATTGCTGAAAACCTGTATAGAGAAGGCCAGGTCACTGGGATATGCATCATGTTATCTTGAATCGGTGCCGTCTATGAAAAATGCCCGGCAACTCTACTTGAAAACCGGCTTTAAATTGCTGACAGAGCCAATGGGAAATACAGGGCATGGTGTCTGCAGCGTTTGGATGATTCTGGAATTGTGATGTCATGCTGTTAAGAGAAATACGCACTATTTTTCATAATGAACTTGAATCTCTTTACCATCGGGAAGAGGTGGAAAGTTTTTTTGGCTTGCTTCTTTCCCATGTTTTGGGGCTGGAAAAATTTGTACTGGCATTACACCCGGACCTGATTATCTCAAAAGAAAGTGAAACCCATTTCTTCTCAGCCCTTAGGTGTCTTAAGGCAGAGCAGCCCATTCAGTATATCCTTGGGGAAGCGTGGTTTATGGATCTGAAACTCAGTGTAAATGAGCATGTACTGATCCCCCGTCCGGAAACAGAAGAATTGGTCCGCTGGGTCCTGACGGATATCAACAACAATAATCCCCAAACAGGAACTCGGAATGCCATTAAAATTCTGGACATCGGTACAGGAAGCGGTTGCATTGCAATTGCACTTGCCAAATTCTTAAAGAACTCAGAAGTACACGCATTGGATATATCGGAGGATGTACTCAACGTCGCTCGTGAAAACGCTGATTCGAACCATGTGAACGTGTCGTGGATCAAAGCCGACATTCTAGAAGTACCTGAACTGCGACCCGATTTTGATGTTATCATTTGCAATCCGCCCTATGTACGGCAACTTGAACGGGCAGATATGGACAAAAACGTAAAGGACTATGAACCATCCGTTGCCTTGTTTGTACCTGACGACCATCCACTGCTATTCTATGAACGCATAGCTGATCTGGCCTCTAAAACGCTTCCAACCGGAGGCCGCTTATATTTTGAGATCAATCAATATCTGGGAAGGGAAACAATCGAACTGATGGAAGCGCGAAAGTATTCTAATATAGAATTGCGTCAGGATGTCTTTGGAAATGACAGGATGCTAAAAGGGATAAGACCCTGATAAAGAGGAGGTTAAAAATATTTATGTGCGCTCAGATGATGGTCCGGAAGGACCCACAGCCGGACTATAATAATCTCATCAAAGGCAGAGAAAGCGAATGGAAATTTTGTTTCTTTGAGCAAAATAATTTTACCGAAACAGGAAATACCGGAGCAACGCGCATCCTTGTGACGTGCAATTCCCGGTTTTGCCACCTTGGATCAAAGTAAAGCAATCATACATGGAAGCGGAGAAAAGGATACAGGCGCTTCGCCTCGAACTCACTGATCATAATCACAATTATTACGTCCTGGACCGACCCACAATTTCGGACTATGATTTTGACATGAAGCTTCGCGAGTTGCAGGACTTGGAAGCTGCATATCCCGATTATTACGACCCATCTTCACCCACACTACGGGTGGGTGGTGCCGTCACTAAATCATTTGAGACCGTAACCCACAATCACCGGATGTATTCCCTAGACAATTCTTATTCGTGGGAGGAGATTTTAGAATGGGAGAAACGAGTCCAGCGCAATCTCGGAGATGACCCCGTTGAGTTTAGTTGTGAATTAAAATATGACGGAGCATCGATCAGCATGACCTATGAAGATGGCCGGCTCACACGTGCTGTGACGAGAGGAGATGGCTATCAGGGAGATGATGTCACTGCCAACATTCGTACTATACGCTCCGTCCCGCTCCGGCTGAGGGGATCATATCCGGCAAGATTCGACATTCGCGGAGAGATTGTTTTGCCAATTGCAGGATTCGCCAGAATGAATCAGGAACGTATTGCAAATGGCGACGAACCTTACATGAATCCCAGGAATACAGCCGCCGGAAGCCTGAAACTGCAGGATAGCGCTCTGGTTGCGCAGCGACCGCTGGAATGTCTGGTTTATGGGATGGCTGGAATCGATTTACAGATTGGTTCCCAGTTTGAGCTGCTGGAAAAGACAAGGAACTGGGGTTTTAAAGTCCCTCCAAATTCGGCATTGTGTAAGACAACTAACGAGGTGATGGACTACGTTAAACATTGGGATCACTACCGACACGAGCTTCCCTATGAAACGGATGGTGTGGTGATCAAAGTCAATCTCCTCCGGCAACAAGAGGAACTGGGCCATACTGCAAAGTCACCTCGATGGGCCCTGGCTTATAAATTCAAGACGGAACAGGCTCCCACAACTTTACACAGTATTACCTATCAGGTTGGGCGAACCGGGGCGATTACCCCTGTGGCAAATCTTGAACCGGTGCTCCTTGCCGGGACGACAGTAAAAAGGGCATCCCTCCATAATGCGGATCAGATTTCCAAGCTTGACATTCGCCAGGGAGATGTGGTGTTGGTGGAAAAGGGTGGTGAAATCATTCCCAAAATTGTGGGTGTCGACTTCACGCACAGGAAGTTGACATCTGAGCCGACCGTCTATATCACCCATTGTCCTGAATGTTCAAGCCCGCTGGTTCGTCTTGAGGGGGAGGCCCAGCACTACTGCCCTAATGATACAGGCTGCCCACCCCAGATTACCGGGCGCATTCAGCATTTCATTTCAAGGAAAGCGATGGATATTGAAGGAATAGGCAGTGAAACTGTAAACTTGTTATTTAAGCAGGGACTGCTCGCAAATTATGCCGATCTGTATACCCTTAGGGTCGCCGATATTTTACCTCTGGAACGAATGGCCGAAAAGTCGGCTGACAATCTCATCCAAGGGGTGGCGGCATCTGTAGCCATTCCCTTTGAAAGGGTTTTGTTCGCGTTGGGCATACGGTATGTTGGGGAGACGGTGGCAAAGAAATTGGCGAAAGCCTATAAGAATATTGATGCGTTGATGACCGCTTCAGTTTCCGATTTGACGGAAGTGGATGAAATCGGGCATCGCATCGCAGAAAGTGTAGTGAGTTTCTTTAAAGACGAAAATAATCTGAAGACTATCAACCGACTTAGAAGTCATGGGGTTCAGTTAAGTCTCAGAGAAGAACAGTTACAAAATAAAACGGAAATTCTTGGCAATGCAATTTTTGTAGTTTCCGGTGTTTTTCAAAATGTCAGCAGGGATGAATTAAAAAAATTGATTGAAGATAATGGCGGAAAAGTAGCGTCTTCCATTTCTTCAAAAACGAGTTATGTGGTTGCAGGTGATAATATGGGCCCCAGTAAAAGAAGCAAGGCTGAGGGTCTTGGTATCCCCCTGATCTCTGAAGAAGAATTTCTGAAGATGATCAATTAAGAACACGGCTTTAAAAGCAGTCCCGGTCAAAGGAGGGAGTCAATTGCCATAGGCAAGCATAGGATAAACTGTAAGGCGGGATAATTTAAGATGTAACGGATCTGTATCGTGCAAATTTATTACCGGCCGGCCTGATTTCTTATCTATTTGCCGTGTGACCGGGAAACGTAGCGGTTTATAAGAAAATGAAAACTCATCAATTCAAGGAGTATAAAAAGGTATTCATTAAATAAGTTATCGGCTGACGGAAAACTTGGGACATAGACCCTGAAGGCAATGAAATAATTAATGATTCCCCAAAGCAGGAATAAGAAAGAATATCGCCAGTTCAGGAAAAAGCCCGGAAGCACAGCTGATGTAATCAGTTGTCTGATCCGGTAACCAAAAAAAGTGGCTGCCCATGGCCAGAGAAAAAATAGAGGGATCGCAAAAAGCCGCGCTTCCCTAGCAAAGGTAGCCGTAATAACTACCACAGTATTAAGAGCGAATGCTATCAGAAATGCATTGACAAAACTTCTTAGTTCAGAGGAAATAGTGTTTTGACGGAGGTAGGACCAAAGAAAATAGCCAAATGGCCCAAGGGTAAGAAACAAGGAGAAAAAAGTCTCCAGTGACGCCTGTGTATCCTTAAAATTTGCTGTGAAACAACTAAGTCTGCTGGAAAATTCATTTTTGGTTGGATCCCAGAGGTCATTTCCCCAAACAAAGAGCAATAGGAAAAGCGCATAAAAAAGGAGCGGAAGGCTGACGAGGACCAGATGGCCAATAAATTTAGTTGAAAACCTGAGATTGGGCCTGGAATTTATCGAAGGAAAGAATAGCAACAAACCTAAAAGAATAAATACACTGTTCTCCCTGGCAATCAGAGCCAGACTTCCCCACAGCACATACAAAACCCATTTTTTATCCAGGAAGGCGTGCAATGTGGCAAAAAGAAGGCAGTATTGGAGGGGTTCGTCATAGGTAAAAATGGGAGGGAAAAAAGCAAACAAAATAGGAAATGTCAGAAAATAGAGAACCATAGTTAGAATGCCCGTGAGCGTATCCTTGTTAAGCCTGGTTGACACCCTGAATAATAAGATGCCGCTCAGGAAAAGAAGACCGAAGTTCACCCATATAAATGCAGGGCCCGGTCTGAGTTGCAGCAAATGAGCAGCTGATTCAATCAGAAATGTGGTCAAAGGTCTTCTGGCAAAGGGAGCCAGTTCTTTATGATAATTGATTTGAGAGGTTAGAAATCCGTTGGAGATGATTTGATTTTTTTCATTGAGCATGCTGTCTGCAGCGGGAGCCATGTGTATGGCGAATATGACGGATACAAATAAAAGACTGACCACATATGGGGCGAGTTTCCAATAGGATTTGTGCTGGTTAAAATCCAATATTTTTGATTTCTATGACTAGGTTAGTGAAATTAATTAAATTTATAAAAGAAAGAACAGGAGAAGCAGAAACAAGCCCTTTTTATGCAACAGCCCGAGACATATGATCAATTATTGACGACAATTGATCAGAAGCAGCCTCCCCGGCAATGGCCGGTCCTCCTGAAAGCCGTTTGGTGGGATGCCAGAGGAAATTGGGAAGAAGCGCATCATCTCGTTGACTCTTTGTCCGGCAATATGTCTAATAGGATACATGCCTATCTGCATCGGAAGGAGGGTGATGAAGGGAACGCGCGATATTGGTATAACAGGGCCGGAAAACCCTTTCCAAAAGAATCGCTGGATGTGGAGATCAAGGGCATTTTAGAGGATCTCAATAAGTAATTCCACCTTCGTAAGATAACGCCTGCGACGATTCATATCATAGTTACGGAATGTGATATGGTTGGAAGTCCATTTCAAGAAATTTGACCACCGATGAAGCCCAATGAGTTTTTACGAAGCGCACGTGATTCGGGTGCACGTTATAAGCATCATACATTTTTTGAGATT
The DNA here is from genome assembly GCA_041743425.1 of Zeaxanthinibacter sp. Taxonomy (GTDB): domain Bacteria; phylum Bacteroidota; class Bacteroidia; order Flavobacteriales; family Flavobacteriaceae; genus JTS-RE37. Next base: position 30,185 of record JBGTMS010000072.1, read on the forward strand.
CAAATGTCATCGCGAGTCCATACTCAAAGTCCGATTTCTGACTGACCTGGCGCAAAACCTCAAAATCAAGCACTCCAGGCAATTGTGACAGCTCAGATGCGGCATCCAGGAATTGTCTTTCTTCCAAGGACCCTGAATCATATTTCAAATTGAAGACAACAGTATGACGAATCATTACAATAATTTTACCGAAGAATTTACTAATCTGCCATAGCGTACAGACTGACAGCTTTTGTGGCTATTTGTAACGGATATTTACATGCGTTCATTTATTTGCCATCAAAAATAGCGACCTGTTATTCAGCATTCCGTTCAACAAATTTAATGATATTCCCGGCGATATCCTTTCCGGTGGCTGCCTCAATGCCTTCAAGTCCTGGCGACGAATTAACTTCAAGAATGAGTGGCCCCCTTGCGGACTGGAGCAAGTCTACCCCTGCGACACCCAGGCCCATGGCTTTTGCCGCCTTAATCGCTGCATTCTCCTCCTCATCGGAAAGTTTGATAATAGTTGCAGAACCACCTCGGTGCAGATTGGAGCGGAATTCACCTTCCTTTGCCTGACGCTTCATAGCTCCAACTACATGGCCATCAATAACAAAGGCTCTGATATCGGCACCTTTCGCCTCTTTAATAAATTCCTGAACGATGACCCTTGCCTGAAGTCCGTTAAAGGCTTCCAGAATAGATTCGGCTGAGTTTCTGTTGTCGGCCAGAACCACCCCGAGTCCCTGAGTTCCCTCCAGCAGTTTTATAACTACAGGGGCTCCGCCTACCTTGTCAATTATAGCGCCCACATCCTTGGAATAATTGCTGAAGACGGTTTTTGGAAGATCAAGACCTGCCCTGGAAAGGATCTGCAGGCTTCTTAATTTGTCCCGAGATCGCACAAGTGCCTGTGATTCCACTACGGTAAAAACTTTCATCATTTCGAACTGCCGTACAACTGCAGTACCGTAAAAAGTGATAGAGGAGCCTATCCGCGGAATGACGGCACTTACATTGGCAATTTCTTCCCCAAGGTATATCAGCCCCGGTTTTTTTCTTTGTATTATCAGGTCGCATTTTGCGTGGTCAATAACCTGCATTTCATGACCCTTTCTGCGCCCTGCCTCTACAAGCCTCCTTGTGGAATACAAGGTAGGATTTTGTGATAAAATGACTATTTTCATTGTTGCTTTCTTGGGGATCTGAATCGCTTCCGGTCGGAGAAGACCGGGTATTGACATTTTGCAGGTTTGTGTAGACTTTTCATTTTGTCGTTAAATTTCCCATTCAGACATTCTATATATTCCTCTTGTCCATGTATTCAACTTTATTATAACCATTTGCGTTTCTTGAAATAAAGCAGCATCCCGAGGGCTACTATAATAATGACTCCCCACATGATATAATAACTATATTTGTAATGTAATTCAGGCAACACATCAAAATTGGTCCCATATATTCCTGCTATGAATGTCAGCGGGATAAAAATAACAGAGAATATGGTCAGGAATTTCATGACATCATTAAGCTTACTGCTGATCGTAGTATGATAAATTTGTAGTTGATCCGACAGGATCTCCCGATAGCTGTCAGAGGTATCCATTGCCTGACTGATGTTATCCATCAACTCCCTTAGATATATATAGGTGCTCTCACGTATTAATTCGGATTCCATCTTACACAAGTTAAGTATCATTTCCTTGGCCGGAGTCATGCTCTTCCTCAGAAAGTTTAGTTCTCTCTTGTACGTGTAAATTTCATCTATCACACTCTTCCGCGGCTCCTCCAGCAAGGTTTCTTCCAGAGTTTCAATTCGCTCTCCCAACAAGCCGATGATATAAATATAATTATCGATCACAATGTCTAATAAGGCGTAGGCAAGGTAGTCTGTCCCTCCGCTTCTTATCCTTTTCTTATTGTTTCTTATTCGTTCACGGACAGGTTCAAAAACATCACCCTTTTTTTCCTGAAAAGATAATAGTACGGTAGGCGTAATGATGAGGGTTAAATTTTCAACGGAAAAATTTCCCGAGTCTGCTTCCTGCTGTATCATTTTTACAGAAATCACAATACAATTGTTGTATTCCTGAATGCTGGGTCTGGCATTGATATCCATTACATCTCCCATAACCAGGCTGTCAAATGCAAATCCTTTGGAAATTTCCTCCATGATGACCGGGTTGTGCAGGCCATCGACATTGAACCAGGTCACGGTAGGTTCTTGCTGGTATTGCAGAACGTCCTTCACGGTTTCAACAGGATTCTCCTTTAGTGCATTGGGATCAAAATCAATGATACGCAGAAGTACTTCTTCCATTTTCTGCTTGCCTCTGAAAGACATATCATCGGGGGAACGACCTATTTCCTCCTTCCCTTTTTTAACAAATCGCGGCATGTGTACCATTTCATTCAAACTAAATCAATTCCGTACCGGGTCCGGTAGCTACCTTCAATTTTCAGAGCCGAAAGGTACCCATAATATGGCAGATTTCAGTGCTGGAAAAGAGAGAGAAAATAATTTCCGAACGAGTGAAGCAATAAGCCAGGACTGCCCCGCGTTTTCATGCGAACCGTTGGGGCTCGGTATAAGTTGAGATGATTTATAGATCGCTCAGACATCCGTATTCATAAGAATTGGAAGAACTTTACTTTAAATCTTTAATTGGTGGTATTTTTGAGGAAAATAAAATTATTTTATAAAACATCCATGAAAACGCTTCTGCTTCTGTTGCTGTATTTCATCACATCCATCGTCTCTGGTCAGGATCCTGAAGCCAAGGACAACCGGTATTTAAGAGAACGAGTGGCACAATATAAGAAGGACATCCGCGGTCCGTACAGGGATATTCGCTGGTTCTGCAAGGATGGAAGCATCCGTCAACCGAAAGATCCCTGCCCTGAGGAAATCGGACCGGGCCTTCAACATGCCCGTCTTAAGGAGGAAGTACTTTCTTTGGGGACTTCAAATCACATTTTTTTCGGGCAGATACTTGCCGCCACCAACTTTGAGGAATTCTGGGATGCACCCAACGACCAATCCAGAATTCAGCAATACCTGTTGGAACAATACCTTCAGTCCGTAGACAATGGATGGATCATGCATAAGGGTCAGTTTTACAGAGGGGCCCTGCAGGCAGAAGACGAAGCAACCTGGGGCATTGCCTTTTACACGAAACTCCTTGAAAGTGATAGAATCCTTGAAGCCAATTATTTTTTGATCCGTCAGTCCCTAAAATCGGTACCACATTATGGAGACGGGAATCTCGGACAGTTGATGAGAAGCCAGTCTAAAATTATTTCCGATGATCTTCCGGGGTTTATGGATCTAAGGATAAAGATTCATGGACGTCCGGAAATATCTGATATTCAAAGTGTAAAAAACTTTCGCCAACAGCAGTCCGTGGATTCACCGGAAGCAGACAGGCGGTTGAAGGAGTTGATTGCTACCATGGAGGAGTTTTATAAACCTGTAGCGGTAAGTGCACTTCTCCCTGAAAAGACGTTACTTACAGGCACTCCGCTGGGGAACAGCATCGCTGCCTACATAGCCAACAATCCTTCCGGGGAGGCTCCTGCCAACTTGATTCCTCAGACAGCGCAACTTTTAATGGAAATCAGGGAAGGGATACTGGCAGAAAAGCGGGGGGGGGCACGACTTGAGTTGCTGGATATCTCCATTCTGTTGGAGGAGATACTCTTTAAGAATGCGGCGACATGGAATCCTGAAACTTTAAAGGAGCAATTGTATAAGATGTGCAATCTAGGCCTTGCCACGGCCGGAACAGGTTCACTGGAATTATGGGAATGGGAGCGGATTCAAACTAATTTGAATCCTCCCGAAAAGGAAAACATCACTTTGGAAGAACTGACCCATATTCTCGAAACCGCCAGAGGGGCTGTCGAATGGAGTGCGGCCATGGTAAAAGCCACCTACGGAAAGACCGTGAGTATCTATGCCGCATTTGAACCTTTGGCCTACGGTTTTATAGATGACCGGATTCGTGGGTCCATCGCCCTTCCCCTGGGCCACATGGTAAGTGAACTGGGCGAATTTATGGCAAGAGCGTCGGCCCTGACAAATAATGTTTTGGGTATTCCCGGCCAGAGTACGGTGCGTGGTCTTAATGCTGGCTATGCCTTTGGTGAATTGGTGGTGGTTGACGGGGCTTCAGAGGATACAGAGGTTGCTTCCGATAAAATTTATATTTTCCAGAGAGCGCCTTCGGATTTAAAGCCTGTGGCCGGAATTGCTACGGTAGCTGAGGGAAATTTAGTATCACACGTTCAGTTGCTCGCCAGGAATCTGGGGATACCCAATACTTCTTTATCTGATGAGAATCTTCGGGACCTGAAAAAATATCATGGCCAAAAAGTGTTTTACGCAGTTACCAGTAAGGGCAATGTGGTTATGAAATCTGAGGCCGATATGACCTCCAGGGAAAGAGATCTTTTTCTTGTTAAGGAGCGCAGCAACCTTAAGATCGCAATCCCGGTTGACAAAATACGTTTGGATCAAAAAGGTGTTCTTAATCTGCGGGAAGTAGACGCTGGAGATTCAGGGAGTTTGTGTGGCCCTAAAGCAGCAAATCTGGGTCAGTTAAAGAAAATGTTCCCGGAAATGGTTGTAGAAGGGCTGGTGATCCCCTTTGGTATCTTCCGTGACCATATGGGCCAGCGGATGCCCGGAGCGGAGGGAACCTATTGGGAATATCTTACTGAAATGTTTGCAGAAGCAGACAGGATGCGATCCGAAGGCATTTCCGGAATGGAAGTTGAAAATTATCAACTAAGACAACTGGAAGTTCTCCGCGAGGCCATCAGGAAAATGCCGTTACGTGACGACTTCGTCGCCCGTATCGAGCAGGACTTTAAAACTATTTTAGGCGATGATATGGGAAGAATTCCTGTATTCCTTCGCAGCGATACCAACATGGAAGATCTGAAGGATTTTACGGGTGCCGGGTTGAATCTTACTATTTTCAATGTGCTGGATAAGGATAAGATCCTGGAAGGCATTAGGGCCGTATGGGCGTCCCCATATACCGAACGAAGTTTTAAATGGAGACAGAAATACCTGTTGAACCCGGAAAATGTTTACCCGTCTATCCTTGTTATTCCCAGTGTAGATGTGGACTACTCCGGGGTATTGATTACCAAGGGCATCAATTCCGGGAAGGAGGATGATTTGACCGTTGCTTTTAGCCGGGGAGCGGGGGGTGCCGTAGACGGGCAGGCAGCCGAGACGTATACCCTGGGACAGGATGGTGAAAACCGCCTGCTGGCACCGGCCAGGGAAGCCTATTATAATGTGCTCCCTGAAACAGGTGGAACCGGAAGAAAAGCGACCACTTTTGAAGTGCCAGTTCTGAAAGTAAAAAATATGGAGGCGATACGGCAACTGGCAAAAACGATAAGGGAAACGTTACCGAAGGCAACCGGGAATACCTACCGGGGGGCCTATGATGTGGAACTTGGCTTTAAGAATAATCAGCTCTGGTTGTTCCAGGTACGCCCTTTTGTAGAGAATAAAAATGCTTCTGCCTCCGAATATCTGGGTTCCATTACTCCCAAAATTAATGCCGGCAGGAAAATTGCAATGAATGCCAGATTATGAACTTAACGCGAGTTGCGTTGGTAGGATTGTCAGGTGACAAGGGTATTTTCGGCAAAAAGGGGTATATTATGACAGTAATCCTCAGAAATAGAGAATGGTAAAAGGTATAGAAAATATTGAGTTACAATTTTTAACCCTCAGCGACTATCAGGAATTAAAATCAGCAATGATTGAGGCCTATGCTAATATGCCAAATTCATTTTGGGGAGAAGCGCATATCAGGGCTTTGATCGATAAATTTCCGGAGGGACAGGTGGTTATAAAAATAAACAACCAACTGGCCGGGTGTGCTTTATCCATAATAGTGGATTATGATACTTTTGATGAACACCACACGTATAAACAGCTTACCGGGGATTACACCTTTGAGACCCATCAGTCTGATGGGGACGTACTTTACGGGATAGATATATTCATAAAATCGGAATTTCGAGGCTTGCGGCTGGGAAGACGGCTTTACGATTATCGAAAAGAGTTGTGTGAACGACTGAATCTGCGGGGAATTGCTTTTGGCGGAAGGATTCCCAATTATCACAAATATTCGGATGTATTGACTCCTAAGGAATATATCGATAAGGTCAGACGAAAAGAAATCACTGATCCGGTACTTAATTTCCAGATATCAAATGATTTCCATCCATCCAAAATTTTAAAAGGATATCTCGAAGGAGATGAAGCATCTAATGATTTTGCGGTGTTGCTGGAATGGGATAATATATATTATGAAAAACCTGTTGAGAAAGCAGTGACTCAAAAGAAAATTGTGCGGCTCGGACTCATTCAATGGCAAATGCGTCCTTATAAAGATCTGGAGGAACTCATGCAACAGGCTGAATACTTTATTGATGCGGTTTCAGGTTACCGTTCAGATTTTGCCCTCTTTCCGGAGTTTTTTAATGCCCCTTTGATGGCGGAGAATAATCACTTGCCGGAGTCGGCTGCCATCAGGGAGCTTGCCAAACATACGGACAGTATTGTCCACAGGTTTTCCAGCCTTGCTATTTCTTACAATATCAATGTAATAACTGGCAGTATGCCGGAAATCAAAAATGATTGGTTGTATAATGTGGGCTATTTGTGCCGGAGGGACGGAAGTATTGAACGCTACGAAAAACTGCACGTCACCCCGGATGAAGCCAAAGTATGGGGAATGCAGGGTGGAAATGAACTGAAAACCTTTGATACGGATTGCGGTAAAATCGGAATTCTCATCTGTTATGATTCGGAATTTCCGGAGTTGTCACGACTTCTTGCTGACGATGGCATGGACATTTTGTTCATACCCTTCTTAACCGATACTCAGAACGGATATTCAAGGGTTCGCTGTTGTGCGCAGGCCAGAGCAATTGAAAACGAATGTTATGTGGCGATAGCGGGCAGTGTCGGAAATCTGCCAAAGGTGCATAATATGGATATACAGTTTGCCCAGTCCATGGTATTTACGCCATGCGATTTCTCGTTTCCGGCAAATGGGATTAAGGCCGAAGCTACCACAAATACGGAAATGATTCTGATTGCAGATGTAGATATAGACTTGCTGCGGGAATTACATCAGTTCGGTAGTGTCAGGAACCTTATAGACAGGAGAAAAGACCTGTTTGAATTAAGGAAACTGACCTGAGACTTGGCGATAGCTGGCAATATAAACAACAAAATGCAATAGTCAGTCAATGAAATCAGCACTCTCCACGGTTTTTCTTATCTCATTCATTCTATATTTTACCGGGCTCTATGAATATCCAATTGACGGATATGACCTTACAGGCATTAAAAGACTGAAGCGGCTTGAACTGATTCAGGCAGGCGAGATGAAAGGAGTTCCCTTGCCGTCCGGGGCATTGAAATCCTATACTGAAATTGAGCTGCATCTGCTCTCAAGAAAGTCGGACAGTATGAGCGAAATGCTCAGTAGTGATGATGTCTTTCAAAAGGAAGTCAATACTTTATTCAGGGGGTTGGATAAGAGTTACGCCTTGGCAATTCTGGATATTTCAGATCCTTCCAGACCTAGATTTGCACAACGCAATTCCAGTTCAGGATATCAGCCGGGGAGTGTTGGAAAACTTGCCGTTCTGACTGCCCTGTTCACCCAGCTATCCTGTATCTATCCTGATTCCTGGAAAAAGCGAACGGAATTGTTGCGAAACAGATCGGTTAAAGCAGGTAACTGGGGCCTTACCGATGAGCATACGATCCCGATATATGATATGGAAAAGCAGTCACTTATAAAAAGGCAGGTGATCGCAAGCGACATTTTTACACTTTATGAATGGGCAGATCACATGATGTCTGTAAGCAATAATGGTGCCGCGAGTATTGTTTGGCGGGAGGCCTTGCTCATGGCTGCGTTTGCGGATCATTATCCCATGCTTACGGATGAAGAAGTGGAACGCTATTTCAGGGAAACTCCGAAAAAGGATCTGACGGATCTTGCCAATGATGTGGTCAACCTGCCATTGCGGCAGTTGGGGATTTCTAATGAAGAATGGCGGCTGGGAAGTTTCTTTACAAGAGGAGCCAATACCTTTGTAGGCGACAAGGGGGGGAGTATCGGAACCCCGCTGGGGTTAATGAAATTTCTTGTTCAATTGGAAAAAGGAAATGTTGTGGATGTGGAAAGCAGCCTTGAAATGAAAAGGTTAATGTATATGACAGACCGGAGGATACGATATGCCCAGGCTCCCGCACTTAAAGCCGCATCCGTCTATTTTAAATCGGGCAGCCTCTATAAATGCGACAGGAGTAAGGGGGAGGCATGTGGAAAATATATGGGAAACGTGAGTAATTATATGAATTCGGTAGCCATTGTCGAGCATCCGGATAACTGTTCTTATTTGGTGGTTTTGATGACAAATGTACTTCGTAAAAATTCGGCCAGTGATCACATGTACCTCGCGGGCAATATCGATAAGCTTGTCAGGAAGCACTAGAAACAGCCCCCAATGCCTTAACGGCTTCATTGGCAAATGTCCGGAGTTTCAGGTCTTCACTTTCTGTAAAAGGCAGGATCATGGGAAGATAGTTTCCATTCTTTTGTTGGCGGATAAGGTAAAGGACCGCTAACTTCACCTTCAAATCGTTGCTTTGAAGCAGCATTTCGAAACAGGCCGCCTCAGAAGGCACCTTATGCTTTATTTTCAAAAGGACCTCCTCCGAAGATATATCCAGTGCAGATTCTTCAATAATAGGCAGAAGTGTTCTTTTCAGGTCTCCGGTCAGCAGGTTGTCCAGGAATTCAATCGCGTTAATTCTTATCTCCTGCTTCTCACTTAAAAGGCCCTCATAAGCGATTTCAACATCGGGCTGATAATATTTTAGCGTCAGGAGTGTAAATATGCGCTCCAGGCCTGAATCGAGGCGGCGTTCGAGTAACTCAAGTAAACTGGTTCGCGCTTCCCGTTCTTCCTGACTAATTCCCATGTGTGGCTTCTTTCGGTTGCGATAGGAAATGATGATCTGGGTATGCATAGCTGACAAAGTCAGGTGATGCAACCGGCATTCTTCAAAAATCGCGGCGGCTACCTTGTACCTGTTGAATTTCAATTCAGGATTTATCCTTCGCAACTCACCAAGGGCGCGAACGGTTTCCAGACGGACGCCCAAATCAGGATCGTCAAGAAGTTGAAAGAGCTCACGGACCGCTTCCTGCGTGTGAAATCCCTTTAATACCCCGGGAATGAGCCGGCAGATGGCTGTTGGTATTTCACGGCCTACTGCCAATTGTACAAGGTGGGAAAGGATCCTCGCACCATATCTGTGAAGGGATGCCGTCACTGTGGGCCGGTGCACTTTAGCCGGCAGAAAGTGAAGGAGGGCATTGATGAATTCCGGGTGAACAGATTTGCCGGCAGCCTCTATTGCCGTTTTCACAACTCCGGGATCGAAATGTCCGAAATTGCTGGCAATAACCGGGTAGAATTCAGGGATATTGGCCGCTCCGATGGTTTTTAATAAGAGCTTCAGAGAGGGAATTTCTTCTTCACTTTCTGATATTTCCTGCAATTTGTCCTGAATGCGTTGATGTAAATTATAAGAACTCCTCAGGGAATCATTGTCTCTGGCCTCCCTGGCCAGACAATACAGGGCCACCTCGGCAATTTTCCTGCTCGGATGATTCAGATACCTATTATAAACTACAGAACTGTTCACCCCGGCATGCAGCAGGAGATATTCCAGTGTGGCGAGAGTCAGTGCTTCATCGCCGCTGTTCAATAGTTCATTGATTCCGGTGATCATAGAAGACCTGTTTAGGAAATAGAGGTTCCGAATGGCGGCGGTTCGTACCTGGTTCGAAGGATGTCCGAGAAGGAGCTGTACATCTTCCTCAAACCTCTTATCATTTATTTCCATTAACTTCCCGAGCATGAAGAGGATTTGCTCCTCCGTTCCATTTCTGAAGACCGTCCGCATCCCGTCAACTACAGAGCTTTTCCGGATAATTCCTTTTCCGGCTGGCATTTCCCTTTCCGCAATCTGTTCCAGGTTTCTGCGGAAACTTTTATAGTATTCCTTTCGACCCTGCAGGATCAGGGCAACCCAGGCACCTACAAGGAGGACGATGAGCCCGGTAATATACACGGATGGCAGCTCCAGTCCCTGAATGACAAATATCAGCAGACAACCTGCAATTCCCGTCGCAATACTATCCACCACCACATCTATAAAAGATTTCGTTTTATTTTTCAGGTCGAAGGGCAGGGGCAAAGTGAGCAATTCCGTGGCGCTTTTATGAACAGATTGCTTCATGACCCCGTCCATTGCCTTTATGACAATCACAGCGGCCAGCTCCGGAATAAAGAGAAACAAAGTACAACCCAATATAATACCTGTGGGCAATAACAACAAAGCATAGCCAACTCCCCATATACCGACGATCCGATGTGTAAAAAATAGTTGAATAGCCAGGGAAAGCAGATTGAAAGTAGAGAACCAGAAAGCAAAAAAAGCAGCGAGGTCCTCCACATCAGGGATAGCCGCTGCGGCAAAATCACTGAACAAATAATCAACAAGTTTGGCCACAAGAACACTGAGGGCAACCATCCCTGCGATATAAGACAAGTGTCTGGATTTCAGAATTAGGAACAAGGGGCGTTGAGACCCGGAAACAGTGCGTTTTTTTTCTTTAAATTTTCCGAGCGCACTCACCCGTGACCGCCAGATTTTATGAAGCAACGGGATACAGAAGAGAAGTACGAGGGCCGCGACCAGGATCATGTGGTCATTGCCTATTAAGGGTGCGAGAATGGAGGTGAGATACCCCCCAAAAATACCCCCCATGATGGCTCCGGAACCTATAAAACCAAACAATCGTTTGGCCTCTCTAATATTGTATACCAGGTTGGCCAGTACCCAGAACTGGGAGGCCGAAAGGACAGCGTAAATAGCAACAAATACATAGAAGAAATACAGCAGAAATCCTCCTACCATATTCAATTTCAGAAGGATTCCGAAACCAAAAAGAATGACAACAGAGCCCAGGAGGGTGGCCTCAATGATTTTGTGAAGTGAAAAACGGATCAATGCCCTATAATAAAAAAAAGAACTGACGACTGCCGTAAGTGCAACAACAAGAAATGCAAAGGGGAGTTGTTCCACACCAAGTTCTGAGAGAAACAGTGCATTGACGGTGGGCTTGATTATAAGCAGTACCGCAATGATCAGAAAAATATAGGAAAGCATCCACAGGGATACCTTGAACTCACCCTCACGGACATCAAAAACTTTCTGGATTATGTTTTGGAGCATAATTCAAATGGGCTGGCCCCTACTGACTGGAAGCTCAGGAAGTTGCCTTTTTAAGTACCTTTTCAATGGGTTTGACCAAATCTCTGATGATTTGTTCCCCGTTTGCATCATCTATCAATGCCACCAGAATGTATCTCCTGTCCGCCTCCTTGCCCCAGACAAGGACGGAATCCGAATGATAGGTTCTCCAGGACCCGGATTTACGGAATAAGCGTGCATTTGGAGCAATGATATTAAGTGTATTGACAAATTTATGATGCAGTTCCGGATTTTCCAGGATCCTAAGCATTTGCTGCGATTTTTTTGGATTGACAAGTTTTCCATTGGCCAATAGGTAGTAGTATCGACAAACCTGAGTAACGGATGCGGCATGACTAAGGTTTTTAAGGGGTTCTCTGTTGGTATCACCCCCACTGCCATATCGTTTTCCAACCCATAGACCCCCTCCAGTTGCTTCATTATAAAATGCGTATTTTGGATCGGTCATGACTGCCTCAATTTTGTCATATCCAATGCGGTCAATCATTCTTGTGGAAGCTTCGTTATCGGACATGCTTATCATCAGCTTCAGGTCCTTTTTTACTGCAGTTGTCTCTTTTAGCTGGCCCTTATCAATGGCATCCATGGTTGCCAACAGTATGGCAATTTTTGGAAGACTTGCCGCATACATCATATAATTCCCATTAATTCTGGCGAAACGGGCACTTTCAGGATCGCTCAAATCCACAATTCCAACGGCCATCTTTTTTTCGATAATTAATTTACACCACTCGGGATTGGCCATTAATTCAATTTCCAAATTGGCTTGAAGCGATATATCCAACAAATCCGGAAGTGGCTTTATATAGGAGTCATCAATGAGAATAGGGAGGTCATCCTGAGCGGACAGACAGGCCGCCAAATGGCAGAATATAAGAAGATACATCCGGTGAGACTTCATAATCTATCGGCCTTAATTGGGCATTGCATTCAAAAATATGCAATCCCCCCAATGAATATGCGATTGTCCAATACTTTTTATTTGTGAACTCCACATTCTTCCACGGGTTTATATTGGATATATCACCACAATGCCAGGCTAAAAGAATGTCGATGCAAACTTAGACTATAACGTAATTTTACCATTGTATTATACCGGAGGTGTTATTTTGAAAGAAATTAGGGATATATTTCAGGTAGTATTTCAATCATTGTGAATGGATCTAAAAGATGGGGTCAAAACGGCTGAAAATAAAGTTTCTTCTGAGGCGACTGAATTGAGCAATTACATCAAGGAGGAAGGTAATTCTTTGGTAGACCGGCTGGAATCATATGAAGATATTATCAATCTGGAGGTTGGGGATACCGGTCTGAGCAGGGCCAGAACGCTGGAAAGGGAATTCGGACTTCGGCAATTATACATCAAATACGAAGGGGATAATCCGACGGGGACTCAAAAGGACCGGATCGCTTTTGCTCAGGTCTATGATGCCCTGAGGAGGGAATACAAGGAAATCTCACTTGCCACCTGTGGCAACTACGGTGTTGCTGTCGCCCTTGCCGCGAGTCTTGCAGGCATCCGGTGTATGATCTATATTCCCGAATCCTACAAGACGGAACGGATAGAGGAAATGATGCTACTGCAGGCCGAGATTATTCGCCTACCCGGAAGTTATGAAGAAGTGGTGATCGCCAGTAGTAAGCTTGCCGCACAGCATGAATGGTACGATGCCAATCCGGGAGGGACGAATACAGCTCTTCAGATATCTGCCTACTCCCAGATTGCGTTTGAGATCTATGAAGATTTGGGAGACGCTCCTGCCTACTGTGCAGTGCCGGTTTCCAACGGAACCCTTATCGCAGGAATTTATCGTGGGTTTGTGAGTCTGTACAAAAGGGGAAAAACCACTGCCATTCCTAAGATGATCGCCGCGTCGTCTACCCGTAAAAATCCAATCATTCAGTCCTATCTTCTTAACCTCGACCACTGCATGGATCTGGATCCTGAAACAATCCGTGAAACCAGATACAATGAACCCCTTATTAACTGGCATAGTTTTGATGGTGAAGAAGCACTGTATGCCTTACGGCAGTCGCATGGGGAGGCTTTTAACATCAGTGATAAAAAATTGAAGGAGATGTCCGCTTTATTGATAAAAAAAGAAGGATTCCGTATCCTGCCCGCTGCCACAGCAGGGCTGATCGGACTTTTGGAAATGGATCAAAAGCTGAATTTTACCCCGGGGAGATTTGTCGCTGTTTTAACCGCAAAATATTAATTATGAAAACCTCAATTGATGGTAAGGCCCTGGTTTATTGCCAGGGGGCTTTTAATACCCCAAATGGTAAAACTGCTCACGGCCTGGTACGCTTTACGGAAAGATATGAAATAGTAGGCATTCTGGACGACCGCTATGCCGGAAAGGATGCAGGCGAAATTTTGGATGGAAAACCGAATGAAATACCCATTTTTAGGGATATCAGCAGCGCCATGGCACGTCTTTCTGAAAGCGGTAAACTGCCTTCAACACTTGTCATTGGGCTTGCTCCGGACGGTGGAAGGCTCCCCGCTGTGGCTAAAGATACCATCATGACTGCACTCATGGCTGGCTGGAATGTAGACAGCGGACTGCACGATTTCTTAGGTAATGATCCTGAATTACGACAGCTTGCTGCGGAGAATAACTGCCGGATCCGCGATGTGCGCCGGACACCTGACCGCGACAAACTGCATTTCTTTACGGGGGAGATAGAGAAGGTCAGTTGCCTTAAACTGGCAGTGTTGGGGACAGATTCAGCACTGGGGAAGCGAACTACTGCCTGGATCGTAGTTCATGGTTTGAGAAATGCAGGGCTAAAGGCTGAAATGATCGGCACAGGTCAGACTGCCTGGATGCAAGGGGCAAAATACAGTATGGTAATGGATAGCTGTATAAATGATTTTGTATCGGGAGAGATTGAAAATGCGATAGTCAGCGCCTGGAAAAATGAAAATCCGGATGTCATAGTCATAGAAGGACAGGGTAGTTTGATGAATCCCGCCTATCCGGGTGGATTTGAAATCCTTGCAGCCGGCAGGCCGGACTTTGTGATTTTGCAACATGCCCCGAAGCGGCTGGAATATGACGGCTTTCCCGGATATCCGTTGCATTCGCTGCCAGACCAGATACGGGCCATTGAGATGATATCCGGGAAAAATGTCATCGCGGTAACAGTGAACCATGAAGGCATGCAAGAGGGTGAGATTCCGGCACAATGCGATAAGATCACCGCAGAGACAGGTCTTCCCGCATATGATGTGTTGGCCTTCGGAGCCGATAAACTCATTGCATTAATCAGGAAGCACCTGAAATGAAATCCCTGTTTTTATGAAAATTGTCAGGGTCTCTTATGAGCGAATGGATTTACAACTGTCAGTCCCGTACACCATTGCCTACGAAACGATAACTAAGTGCTGCAACTTTATACTAAAGGTGGAGACCGAGTCCACTCTTGTAGGATATGGCTGTGCGGCCCCTGACAAAAATGTGACCGGGGAGGTACCCGGGGAGGTGGCTTCAGCAATTGAAGACATCATCATTCCCTATCTTTTGGGAAGAAATCCATTTACCTACCCCCTCATTCTTGCGGAACTGAAAAACGTATTGGGTGGCAGGGCTTCTACCCTTGCCATGGTTGATATGGCTATGCATGATCTGATCGCCAGGAAGGCAGGCGTGCCACTTTACCGATACCTGGGGGCTTACAGAAACAGT
This sequence comes from Zeaxanthinibacter sp., assembly GCA_041743425.1. Lineage (GTDB taxonomy): Bacteria > Bacteroidota > Bacteroidia > Flavobacteriales > Flavobacteriaceae > JTS-RE37. Next base: position 45,266 of record JBGTMS010000072.1, read on the forward strand.
ATTGCTACGAGTATTACGATTGGTATTCTGCCTCTGGCAGAGACCCTTGAGATGGCCCGGGAGTATCTGCACAGGGGCTTCACCATTCTAAAGGTGAAGGGAGGAGCGGTCTTGGAAGCTGATATTGAAAAAATACTCCGTCTCCATGAAATGTTTCCTGAGATTACGCTGCGTTTTGACGGAAATCAGGGCTACACGGTGGCCGATTCACTCACTTTTGTTCATGCTACACGCGGTGTCGAAGTCGAAATATTTGAACAACCTACCAAGGTTGGCCGAGAGGATTGGCTCGGACAGATTAATGATCAGTTAATCTTTCCTGTAATGGCTGATGAAAGTTTGATGACGTTATCGGACGCCTTTCGTTTGGCTCAGAATAAACATGTCAGAATGATTAATATAAAATTGATGAAGGTTGGCGGTATCATGGAAGGCATGCATATTAATTCTGTAGCCAAGGCTGCCCATCAGGAAGTAATGGTTGGTTGTTTGGATGAATGCGCGATCGGGATTTCAGCAGGTCTGCATTTTGCCTTGTCAAGGTTCAACATAAAATATGCTGACCTTGATGGACATCTGGATATTCTGAACGATCCGTTTTCAGATTTATTCCGACTTGAGAAAGGAGTGCTGATTCCCTCTGAGAGTCCCGGTCTGGGAAGGATATTTAGTTAAGAACACATTTAGGTATTATATATGAAGGCGAAGTTTGTTGTTGAAATCCTTTCTTTCAGAACGATAGAAAAACTTCCGGGTGCCTGGAAGGAACAGGACTACATTAGTTTGTTACAGGAGATGGACTTCTCAGATGTGGCGGGTATGTCTGCCTTGGAACTCAGAGACCTGACGATGATGTCCCTGACCGATCATGAGCCGATGGAAGCTGCCAGGATCGTGCTTTCGTATATTTTTGGGTCACGTCTGAACACAGGGCAGATAGCCAATATTGCCAATGAGATGCTGCAGGAAAAAATGTGGGAAGAATACGCCGATCTGTCAACGCACGAAGAATTTTTTAACGCCAACCAATTGCTATTTGAGGCCTTTAACGGAAGCTTCCCACATCCGGAAGCAGTCATGTTCAATGTAAAAGTTACTGCCCTGGACCTATCGGCTCTGGAGCTATTGGAAATAAGTCCGGAAGCTTCACTTATCCGACTTTTAATTGTTGGCATGCCGGAAAATACATTAATCGCCCGGTTGTTCGGCGCTCAGATAGGCGCAAAAAAATTCCCGGAAGCCCGTGACATTATTTGGAACCTTACACAAGAAGATCGTGAAGGTCTTTCACTTACTTTTAGTATCATCAGTTCCATGTATTGGTTTCGGGATTTGAAATATGCCAAATGCTTTGAAGCCGACACCCTTTGGGATGATTGAGTGCATGCAGCCGGATGAATAGAACGAATTTAAGTATTCAATCGACCGGAAGACAGTTTTCACAATAAGTGTCCCGTAAAAAATGGTCTTCGAGTAATTGAAAGGTCATGCCACCTCCTCTGAAGCTATTGAAAAGCCTGCAGAATCTTTCCTTATTCAAATTGATGGCATTCAGCATGATGGATCTGTATTCTGTTGCCCTGCTTAATTTGCTGTCAACCAGCGTCAGGTTCAGGTAAAAGAAGAGCAGGTCTTCATCAATATCAATGCGGGTCACTTTGTCTTTCAGAACCGCAATTGATTGTTCGATGTTGTCATAATAGGACAAGAATTGCGAAAGGCTCAGATAATCTGTATCTGAGAGCGCAAGATCGCTGTAATTGTCATAAATGTAATCCACGGATGTATCCTTGTTGACAAAGTCCCTGTTACTCATTAACTCAGCGCTTTGCACGATGTGGAAATTGATGAGCATGCGTTTTACAAGGGTCGGAGGGATCGCGTAGTGGCGAAGTCCTGAGATTTGCTCCTGAAGCTCTTCTGCCACTATCGGTATCACCTTATAGTGCCATAGCTGAAGTTTCAGGGCTGCAAGATTATAGGCTAGTTGAGGATGGTCAGGGTCCAGTTGGTTCAAAGCCAGCATTTCTTTATATGCGATGAGCATATTTCCCTGATCCAGAAGGTACCCAAGTCCAGCATTTTCATTTAACAAAGGGACAAAACGTTTTTGTTGCGGAATATTCATCGTCGTCAGAATCTCAGGGCTTACCTGATTCAGTTTAACCTTTTCAATTACTGCCCTGTGAAGGATGGTAGCCTGAGGCAGGTCGTTGGCCTCCACGGCACTATTAAAACGGTGGATCAGGTTTTCGGGAGCCACGCTATTATATTTATCCTTTTTTTCCAACTCCAGACTGATGATTGCTTTTCGGTGATTTTTCAAATATATCTCAAGGGCATCCGCGAGTTTTCCAGTAAGTTTTGAATTAAGGTCCGCCTTGCTCAGCATCCTAAGCGAATCATACCGAGTGCCTCGAATATCATTTAAAAACTCCACCCAGTTTTCAGCTGTGGAGACATTTGTTTCAAAAGTTGGTAATTGGAAGGACTGCAGCGCCTTTACCATACTTGATGCCCTTTGCTCCTGCAGCGCAGTATTACGCGCCCTATTGCCTTCGACACTGGAATACGCTTTAATAGAGATCTTTTGAATGGTGTAGTCCGTAAGTCTTAATGAGTCGTACAGGGGTTGCAGATCCTCGGAAGAATAGGTTGCCTTGTTCTTTTCAAAGGGAACTGAAAAGGTAAGAATTTTAGATTTCAGGAATCCGGTGACAACACCAGCTCCGGTCGGACTTTGGCTGGTATAAGTAGGGATATCAAGATACATTCCCATATCCAGCAAATCCCATTGATATGCTTCAAGATTAAATACAGTCTGGTACCTGCATAGGGTATGATTGCTGAGAAACAGAATATTGAATTCAACCTCTTCCTTGATTAGGTGCTCCGGGATTTTACCGACAGGCACTCGGAAACGATCTTTTCCATACGGTTGAAGTGCGGTTCTGAGTTTTCTGGTATAAACCGGAGCCAGCAAATCTCCCCGGATCTGACCTTCCTTTGGCGGCATTAAGTCGCAGCCATAACGGGTTCTGCTCACAACATCTATGGCAATTCCATCTCCTGTTCCGATGAACAATTCATCAAACCACTGCCTGTCGGAAATTTCAAAATAAAGTAAATTGGCTTTGTCTCTCTGAATAGAAAATTGTACCTCTTTAGGCTTGCGGGCGAAGGTGGCCAGACAGGACTTACAGGCTACGTCTTTTTGTTCCGCGGGAAAACGGATGTCATAAGTTCTTTGGGCGGAAAGGTCCGGGAAAATCCAAAAAATAAGCAGCAAAGGAAGCCATTTGCAAATGGTTACTGGCCGGAAATTTCTCATAGCGTATGCGCCTAATATACCTTGTAATATTCGATGATATATACTATGTAGGTCCAAGGGTGCTACCCAACCTAAATCGTAATACTTACGCCTTCAGCACTTCGCCGTTTATCTGTGTCGAAGTAAAAATCGATTCTACCCAGATTTACACCAAAACATCCGGCCTGATTGACAAGCACCTGCTCGTTTTTCCTGTTCCTGACGATCACAGGCTTCTTGAGAAACGTATGGGTATGACCTCCGATAATCAGATCGATATTTTCTGTCTTAGAAGCCAGCTTAAGATCACTCGGTTTTATAGGGTTATTGGCATAGGTATGGCCCAGGTGTGAAAGACAAATCACAAGATCACATTGTTCCTCCATTTTTAATTTAGTACTTATATCCTGTGCAATTTCAACAGGCTCCAGGTAGACTGTTTCCTTGAACAGAGAGGGAGTGACCAGTCCTGTCAGTTCTATTCCCAAACCAAACACCCCAATGCGGATACCATCCAGCACAAAAGTGGAGTACGGTTTTACATGACCCGCCATTACGGTATTACTGAAGTCATAATTGGCGGAAAGGAGCTGAAATCCGGCATTGGGCACTTGAGCCAGTAAGCCGTCAACACCATTATCAAAATCGTGATTTCCAATCGTAGCCGCATCGTAGCGCATCATGGTCATTAATTTAAACTCCAGTTCTCCACCATAAAAATTGAAGTAGGGAGTGCCTTGAAAAATATCCCCGGCATCCAAAAGCAGGGTATTGGGATTTTCCTGCCTGATCTGTTCAATTAAGGTGGCTCTTCGCGCCACCCCCCCTAAATCCGGAAAGGTCGCATGACCCGAAGGAAATGGCTCGATATGACTATGTACATCATTGGTGTGAAGAATGGTAAGATGTCTCCCGTATCCGTGAGCACAGGAATTAATACCGAGGGCTCCGAGACCTGCCACAGCAGATCCTGCCACAACATTACCAAGGAAACATCGTCGTCTCATGACTATTTCAATTTTAGAAAACGATTGTCAGTTACCGGACGCAGTGTATCAACAGAACCAAAATAATCAATCATTGCATTGCGGATCAGATAATTGAGATTCATTGTTTTTAAACTTTCTTTAAAAAAGCCCATGGCGTCCCCGCCATTTAAAAGATAATCAGAGGTAGCCACATGATAAGTACGGTTTTCATCAAACGGAATCCCATGGATATTAACGGATTGTAACTTGTTTTTGTTGTCCAAAATCACCTGAATACCTGAAATTGGGTGTGGCTGATCCGAATTTATAAGGAAGCGCACCAATTCACGAATTGATTTTCCGTTGAGCTCAACTACCACGATTTGATTTTCAAAGGGCATCACTTCATAGGCAGTTCGTGCGGAAACCATCCCCTTAGAAATGTCACTTCTGATACCCCCGTGGTTTAATAGTACAAAATCAATATTCTGCCCACTTCGCCTCCTGAATATGGGATTTGCTTCGCGCATTACTATGTCGGCCATCAGATTACCCGCAGGGGTGTTGAAGACCCCGTCCTTTTTTGATATAATGTAAGGAGCATAGGTAAGGGTGCTGTCCAGAACTGCGTTCAGATGCTTCTGAAAGGGAGCGATATAAGCAGCAATAGTTTCTGATGTGGGTAAGGAATCGTTTATCTGTTGTTCAACACCTTTGATTTGTATCAGAACCTGCCGTTCCTCCTGGCATGAATATAGGACAATTGTTATAAATATAACAATATGTTTTATTTTTAAAACCATATTCCGCAGTATCTTAGCATCGGAGTTGCTGGTATAATAATTACATTTGTGTAAACGTAAATGTACATGTTTTTAAAGGGACTCACCGATAAATTTAAATTCAAATCCGGCCAGAAATACCTGAGACAGGAATTGAAAAATTCCGTCCCAAACGTTTTAAGATCACAGGGAATCCGGTCGATTGCGGTGATTGTAGACATGGACAAATTCAATAAGACAGAATTATTTTATGAGTTTATAGATGAATTTAAATTACGTCCCAACGCTGTAAAGATCATAGGATATAAAAGTTATTATGATAAGAATTCGCCCTATGCCACCCCGGTTTTTTCAGATAAGGATTTGGGATGGAACGGCACCATCGAGAATAGTTACGCTCTTGAATTTTTGAGTAGGGAATACGATTTACTCGTCAATTATTATACGCAGGAAAACCTCCTCTTACAGTTGATGACTGTTAGGACGAAAGCCCGGATTAATGTTGGATTTTCAGAGGTGGATAAAAAGTACAATGACCTGATAATGAACGCTTCCATACAGGACTTTAAAATATTCAAATTAGAACTGAAGAAATATCTGAGAGTTCTGAATGAACTTGAGGTATGAACAGATTGCATGGCACCGGAGTAGCGTTGATCACCCCTTTCAGGACGGATACTTCTGTAGATGAGCCTGCATTGAGACGTGTTGTCACACAGTGTATTGAAGGAGGGGTTGATTATCTTGTGGTGCTGGGTACGACCGCGGAAGTAGTCACACTTCGTCCAGCTGAGAAGGAGCAAGTCCTGCGCATAGTGATTTCTGAGAATGCAGGCAAATTACCCCTTGTAATTGGCATTGGCGGAAATGATACGATGCAAGTGGCGGAGGCATTGGGGGCCATGGATCTCGAGCCTTTTGAGGCGATTCTTTCCGTGTCGCCTTATTACAATAAACCGACTCAGGAAGGCATTTACCGGCATTTTAAATATCTGGCTGGTCACACTGATAAACCATTAATTCTTTATAATGTTCCATCCCGGACCGGAAGTAATATCCTGCCGGAAACTGTGGTGCGCCTTGCCCGTGATTGCAAGAATATTATTGGGATTAAGGAGGCTTCCGGAGATATGGAGCAGATCAGTATGATCATTGAGTCGGCTCCCGAAGGTTTTGAAGTGATCTCGGGCGACGATTTCACTGCCCTGTCGACCATCAAAGCGGGTGGCGTAGGTGTGATTTCCGTTCTGGGTCAGGGATTACCTGTAGCTTACAGCTATATGATCCGGATGGCTTTAGAAGGTAACCTGGGAAAAGCCGAGGCCATTGAGAAGGAATTGATACCCGGAATGGACCTGATCTTCCGGGAAGGTAATCCTGCAGGGATCAAAGCCATTTTTGAGTTTCTTGGAATTTCAGGAGCCTCCGTGCGACTCCCTCTTGTAGAGGCTTCTGCCAACCTGAAAAATCAGATAGCAGGGTTTATGAACTCCTTTTCGGGCATCCATGCGTGAAGGGGTATCTTTAAACGTATTATGTGGTAGCTTCCATCGCCGGATATCGCTGACCAATGGTCCCATTTAGTGAAGTAATATTATTTGTAAATCCGGCAATTATCCCTAATTTTGCAAAATGTTTTTTAAAATAAGTCGATTTAATGTATGTCTATTAGCTGGACTACTGTTTATATCCTGTAATGAGTACCAAAAAGTTCTTAAGAGCGAGGATGTTACGGCCAAATATGAACTTGCGGAAAAACTGTATAATGAAGGAGATTTCAAAAGATCCAACCGCCTTTTTGAGCAAATAGCGCCCAAATATACTGGTAAACCTCAGGGGGAGCGGGTTATGTTTTTTCTGGCTAGCTCCTTTTACAAAATAGAGGATTATAATTTTGCAGGATATCAGTTTGAGCGTTTTTTGAAATCCTACCCCAAAAGCGAAAAGGCTGTTGAGGCTGCGTTTCTGGGAGCCAAGAGCTATTATAAACTCTCCCCGATATATTCTCTGGATCAGACAGATACGGACAAGGCGCTTACCAAATTGCAGTCTTTTATCAATAGTTATCCCGAATCTGAATTCATGGCCGAAGCGAACTCCATGGCTCAGGAACTGACCACCAAAAAAGAACGCAAGGCCTTTGAAATTGCAAAGCAATATACACGTTTGGGGAAATCGTACATTCTTGAGTATAATGTATCCGCAATTAAGGCGCTGGACAATTTTATCTCTGAGAATCCCGGATCCATTTACAGGGAGGATGCCTATTATCAGAAATTGGAAGCGTCCACCAATCTCGCGCTCAACAGCACCCTGAGCAGAAAGAAAGAACGTTTGCTGGATGCTAAGGCCGCCTATGACAATTTAATCAAGTATTACCCTGAGACAAAATATGCCAGGGATGCCGGAAATCTGGCAGAAAAGGTGAATAAGCAATTAAGTGAAATTACTCCGGTAACTAATATATCAAAATGATTATATGAGCGATCTAAAAAACTCTAAGGCCCCGGTTTCCACGGTAACTGTCAACAGAAACGAATTTGACGAAAAGACGGGGAACATCTATGAAGCAATATCCATAGCGGCGAAACGCGCCATCCAGATCAATTCGGAAATCAAAAAGGAACTCTTAGAAAAACTGGAGGAATTTGCCACTTATAGTGACAGTCTGGAAGAAGTATTTGAAAACAAAGAACAAATTGAAGTTTCCAAATTCTATGAAAAACTTCCAAAACCACATGCCCTTGCTGTCATGGAGTGGTTAGATGATAAGATATACTACAGGAATACGGAGAAAGACCAGCAGTAAATACTATGTTAAGCGGGAAAAAGGTAGTGTTGGGCATTTCCGGAGGAATTGCTGCTTATAAAACTACCTTTCTCGTACGCTTATTGATCAAAGCCGGAGCCGAAGTTAAAGTTATTTTAACTGAAAGCGCCGGCTCTTTTGTTTCACCTTTAACTCTTGCTGCATTATCCGGTAACCCGGCATTAACCAGTTTCGTGGAGGAAGACAAGGAAAGCGTCCAATGGAACAACCACGTCGACCTGGGGATCTGGGCGGACCTGATGATCATCGCCCCGGCTACAGCAAATACCCTCTCAAAAATGGCGGCGGGAAGTTGTGACAACTTGCTGTTGGCAGTATACCTTTCTGCCAGATGCCCTGTTTTTTTTGCACCCGCTATGGACCTGGACATGTTTAAACATGCTGCAACAAAAGCTTCCCTGAGAAAATTAGAGGATTATGGACATATTTTAATTCCGGCCGGCACCGGAGAACTCGCCAGCGGGCTGATTGGCGAAGGAAGGATGGCAGAACCGGAAGAAATTATGGAAAGTGTACTCGGTTTTCTCAGGCAGGGACTGCCGCTGCAAGGGAAGAAAGTACTCATAACTGCGGGCCCTACTTATGAAGCGATAGACCCGGTACGATTTATAGGCAATTTTTCGACCGGAGTGATGGGTTTTGAACTCGCAAGGTCGGCAGCCAGGCTGGGGGCAGAAGTATCATTAATAACAGGCCCTACAGCTCAAACTCTGCAGCATACCTCTGTTAGCATTACGTCTGTAGTTTCTGCAGAAGAAATGTTGGAAGCAGCCAGAAAGCGATACCATGAGATGGATATTGTCATATGTGCCGCTGCCGTAGCCGACTACCGGCCTACGAATCGGGCCGGAAGCAAACTGAAAAAAGAACAGCAACAACTTACCCTTGAACTCACCCAAACCACTGATATATTGTATACGCTGGGTTCCATGAAAAACCGGCAGTTTTTGGTTGGGTTTGCTCTGGAGACCGATGATGAGATTGAAAATGCAAAGCGCAAAATGCATAAAAAGAATCTTGATGCCATTGTATTGAACTCTCTGAATGATAAAGGTGCCGGTTTTGGAACTGCAACCAATAAAATTTCCTTTATTGATAAGAATTCTTCCATTACAACGTTTGAACTTAAGAACAAGGCGGCCGTTGCCACCGATATTTGGAATGAAATTCTCGACAGGTACCATGCGTAACCTTTGCCTAACTTTTATCCTGCTCTTCACTGGTACCGTTTTTATGGCCCAGGAACTCAACTGCACAGTTACGGTAAACGCAGATCAGGTAGGGCAAACCAATCAGCAGATATTTAAGACCCTGGAACGCTCCCTGAACGATTTTGTAAATAAGAATGTCTGGACCGACCGGGTGTTTAAGGAAAACGAAAGGCTCAATTGCCGAATGTTCATTACCGTCACGGAATACGAATCAAATCGCTTCGGGGCATCCATTCAGTTACAGTCATCCCGGCCTGTGTACAATACCTCCTATGAAAGTTCCGTATTTAATTATAAGGATGACCAGTTCAACTTTGAATACATTGAATTTCAACCCCTCATTTTTAATGAGAATTCCTACGACTCTAATCTGGTTGGGGTGATTTCCTATTATGTGTATATTATGCTTGGCTTAGATGCGGATACCTTTGCCCTGGAAGGAGGTTCCGAATTTTACAGAATGGCCCAGCGAATTGTCACCCAGGCACAGGGAAGTGGTTTTACCGGATGGAGCCAGTCTTCTTCCGATAACAGGACCCGGTTCGAATTAGTGGACAACCTTTTATCCAACACCTTCCGAGAGTATCGAATTGCCATGTATAACTACCACCGCAAAGGGCTTGATATTCTCGGGGATAACAACAGTACGGGTAAGCAGGTGATCGCCGGTTCCATGCGGTTGTTCGAAACACTGATACAAAGGCGTCCGAATGCCTTCCTTATTCAGACATTTTTTGATGCCAAATCCGAGGAAATCCAGAGCATATTCTCTGACGGCCCAAAAATCGATATCGTGCAACTCAAGGAAACCCTCAACAGAGTGGCCCCTTTTTATTCGGGTACCTGGAATGAAATAAAATATTAGAGCTCTCTTTTTACGTTTCTTCCAATTATCTTTGTGATATAAATCCTTTTTTTAGATTGTGCTCGCCCATCTATCCATTAAGAATTACGCGCTGATCGATGACCTAACCGTTGCCTTCGGTCCGGGTTTTACAACTATTACGGGAGAAACAGGAGCGGGAAAATCGATCCTCCTTGGCGGATTATCCCTGGTCCTGGGAAAGCGTGCCGATATGTCCTCTCTTCGGGACAGGGAACGAAAATGTTCCATTGAAGCGGAATTCGATATTGAAAATTATGACCTTGCTTCCTTTTTCAAGGACAATGATCTGGATTATGATGCCCATACAATTATCCGTAGGGAAATTCATCCGGGAGGCAAATCCAGAGCATTTGTAAATGATTCTCCTGTCACCCTTGATGTACTCTCTCAACTTGGAGGCAGGTTGATTGACGTTCATTCTCAACACGAAACTCTTCAACTTACGGAGAACGAATTTCAAATGAGGGTTGTTGATGCTTTGGCTTCCACTTCAGCAATCCGGCTTTCATTTCAGGAGCATCTGGAGGTATATCACAAAACAAATCAGGAGCTGGAAACCTTAAAAATACAGCAGATTGATTCTCTGAAGGAGCAGGACTATAACACTTATCTGTGGAACGAACTAGCCGCTTTCCCACTTAAGAATGGGATGGAGGAGGACCTGGAAGAACAGTTTGAGCAATTGAACAATGTTGAACAAATCCTTGACCAGTTATCCAAAGCAGACCAGGTGATGAATGATGAGCAGGGAGGACTTTTGCAGCTTCTTGCGGAAATGAAACAGGGATTTGGGAAAATAGCTCCTTTTGGCTCGACCTATAGCACATGGCATCAACGGATCCAGGCAGTGTGGATTGAACTGGAGGATATGGCGTCTGAATTACATAAAATCAAAGACACCGTCGAGCCGGATCCTGTCGCCCTGGAAATGGCAAATCAGAAATTGCAATCCCTGCACGATCTCAAAAAAAAGCATGGCGCTGTTAATGTTCAGGATCTTCTCCATATCAAAGCCGCTCTTTCTGAAAAAATAAACAGAACAGAGAATCTGGCTCAGGAAATAAAAAGCAAGGAAGTTGCGCTGAAAACGCAGGAAGGCCTTCTCCTAAAGATGGCTGCAGAATTAACCCGGAAGAGGAAAGCTGTTTTGCCGGATTTAAAAGCAAGTCTGGAATCGGATCTGGTGGCTTTGGGAATGCCCAATGCTTCTTTTAGGATTGAAATCAGGGATGCCGGGCGTTTCAATGCGAATGGTAGCGATGAATTATTATTTCTTTTTTCCGCCAATAAGGGTACGCAATTCGGAGAACTTAAAAAGGTGGCCTCCGGGGGTGAACTTTCACGAATCATGCTTGCCATCAAATCATTGCTAGCGCAATTTGAACACCTTCCGACCATGATGTTGGATGAAATTGACTCAGGAGTATCAGGTGAAATTTCCAATCGGATGGCAGATATTATGATCGCGATGAGCCGAAACATACAGGTGTTTGCAATAACGCATTTGCCACAGGTGGCCTCTAAAGGGACCTATCATTTTAAGGTATATAAGGAAGACGATAATAAGCGTACCCACACGAAAATGAAGTTGCTAAACCCCGATGAACGGGTGGTGGAACTGGCAGGAATGTTGGGAGGTAAATCCCTGTCTGATGCCGCCATGGCCCATGCGAGGGAATTGCTTGATTAAATCTTTGGATTAAAGGGTAGTCTGACCCAGCTTATAAATGTCAACCTCTTACCCATCCCCGGAATCCCCTCCGACTTACCGGGTTTCGTTTTTTTTTAAATATCTTTGACTGAGACATCTCAACATATTTTTACTATGGCATATAATTTACTTCAAGGGAAAAAGGGAATCATTTTTGGTGCCCTCGACACCAATTCCATCGCCTGGAAAACCGCGGAACGGGTGCATGAGGAAGGGGGTCGTTTTGTTTTGACCAATGCACCTATTGCAATGAGAATGGGACAGATAAACGAACTTGCAAAACAAACAGGATCCGAAATTATTCCGGCAGATGCCACCAATGAGGAAGATCTGGCCGCACTCGTTAAGGGCGCAATGGAAACATTAGGCGGCAAACTCGATTTTGTTTTACATTCCATAGGAATGTCCGTGAATGTGCGCAAAGGACGTCATTATACGGATGAGAAATATGATTTCACTGCCAAAGGATGGGATATTTCTGCGCTCTCTTTCCATAAAGTGTTGCAGACGCTCTATCAGGCAGATGCCATGAATCCCTGGGGAAGCATTGTGGCATTAACCTATATGGCCGCCCAAAGGACCTTTCCCGATTACAATGATATGGCCGACAATAAAGCCTATCTGGAGTCTGTGGCCCGGAGCTTTGGATACTTCTTTGGGAAGGAAAAGAAGGTAAGGGTAAATACTATTTCCCAATCCCCGACGCCCACTACTGCCGGCCAGGGGGTTAAAGGCTTTGGCGGATTTATCAGTTATGCAGAGAAAATGTCTCCTTTGGGCAATGCTACAGCTCAGGATTGTGCTGACTACACTGTTTCTCTCTTTTCTGATCTGACCAGAAAAGTTACCATGCAAAATCTTTTTCACGATGGCGGATTTTCCACAACCGGAGTGAGTCAGGAAATTATTGAGCGCTTTTCTGAATGAGCAAGAGAAAAAATTGAAAGAGCCATTCGCTGCGGGGAATGGCTTTTATCTTTTATAAAACTACCATGAACCTCTATTTTTCAGTTATTATCCCGGTTTATAACAGGCCTGAGGAAGTTAGGGAATTGCTGGATAGTCTGGTGGATATGAATTACAGCCACCCCTATGAAATTATCATAATTGAGGATGGATCTGATTTAAGGTGTGAGGAGGTGGTGACCATGTTCACGGAACATCTGCCGGTTCGTTACCTCTTTAAAAATAATAGTGGACCCGGAGCCTCCAGGAATTACGGAATGCGGCATGCCAATGGTAATTATTTTATAATTCTCGATTCAGATTGCCTGGTCCCCCCGTCATATCTTGAAATAGTGCGGGAGTCACTTGCAACCGGGTTCGTGGATGCTTTCGGCGGGCCGGATAGTGCCCATGCATCCTTTTCCGTCATGCAGAAGGCCATCAACTTTGCAATGACCTCCCTGTGGACAACAGGGGGCATTCGCGGAAGCCGATTTGCGGGCAAAAAATTCCAGCCGCGCAGTTTTAATATGGGCATTTCCTGGGAGGCCTTTGAGGCGACCGGCGGATTTGGTCAGATTCATCCCGGAGAGGACCCGGACCTGAGTATCCGGTTGTGGAAACTGGGTTATAAAACGAAATTGATTGCAAATGCAACGGTCTATCATAAACGGCGGATAAATTTGGTAACGTTTTACAGACAGGTAATGAAATTTGGTAAAGTAAGACCTATTCTCATCCGTTGGCATCCGGGTACGGCAAGTATTACCTATTGGGTCCCGATGCTTTTTTGGATCGGGATGATACTGGCCGTCCTACTTGCAATTTCAGGTTTATGCTGGCCCTTATATATTTTTCTGGCATATCTGTTGTTCCTTTTTATGGCAGCTGCTGTCACTACCAGAGATCTGCGGGTGGCCGCTATGGCAATTCCTGCTGTACTGGTGCAATTTGCAGGATATGGTTTGGGATTTTTAATTTCAGTAATCTTGATTAATTTTGGCAGGAGGGAACCACAGGAGGCATTCCCGGAGCTATTTTTTAAAGAAGTACATAGTGAATAAACTCGATGGAAATGGTCTGCAGAAAAGGAAATTAAAAATTTTCATGGTATTCCTTGCTTGCTCTTTTTTGGCCTGGTTTATAAGTAAACTCTCTGAAACGTATACCCAGAACTCCACTTTTGAACTGGTATATATCAATATCCCTGACAGCCTGATACTGACCAATGCCTCAAGAAAATCCCTGGACATTCAGGTACGGGCCAGTGGCTTCCAATTGTTAGGCTTCAATTTTACACCCAGGAGAATTGAGCTTGATCTGTCAGATGTCAGCCAGAGCGAATCCGGTTACTACCTGTCGCAACTTGTGTACCGAAGGCAGATAGAACGGCAGTTATTTGAGTCGATGACCCTTCTCGAGGTGGATAATGACACCTTGTATTTTGAGATGTACAAGGTATATAAAAGAGAAGTGCCTGTACGGGCCAATATCAATTTGGAATTGGGTCAGAATTATCTGCTGGATGGCGGATTGAGAATAAACCCGCCAAAAATCACACTTACCGGACCTAAAAATGAAATTTCTCAAGTGGATTATATTACGACATCTGCTGCCGAATGGTCGGATATAACACAGAATTTTAGCAGAAAAATAGTTCTGACAAAAGTGGCTGCATTAAAGAATACCACGTATTCTACCAATTCAGTGATTGTATCGGGCGATGTTTTCCGTTTTTCTGAAAAAGTGTTTGATATCCCGGTAGAAGTGTCGAATCTCCCGGATGGTACCCAGATCAAAACATTTCCCAACACCATTGCGGTTCTCTGTAAGGGGCGGATTGAAAATTTAAAAACTCTGGCAATATCGGATTTTAAGATCATGGGAGATTATTCGGAATCCGTAGAGAATTCAGCTTTTCTCGAAGTGCAGTTAACCAAGATTCCGGAGAATGTTCACAGCGCTCAATTAATGGAGAGCCGGGTCGAATTTTTACTTAAAAGAGAATGATAAATGTAGGTCTAACCGGGGGTATCGGCAGTGGAAAGTCAACAGTGGCAGGCTATTTTCAAGACCTTGGGGTTCCGGTATACAACTCAGATCTGGAGGCGAAGAAATTGATGCAATCCTCAGATGAACTAAAATCTGAAATTATGGGGTTGTTCGGTCCTGAAGCTTATGACAAAGGCATTTTAGACAACAAATACCTGGCATCTCTTGTATTCAGTGACTCTGAGGCGCTCAACCGGCTCAATGCACTGGTTCATCCGGCCGTGAGGTTACATTTCCTGAATTGGCGGGCTTTACGTCAGGGCGCATATACCATTCAGGAGGCAGCAATCATTTTTGAAAGTGGCACCCAGGCAAATTATGATAAGATCATCCTGGTGACCGCTCCTGAAGAAGTAAGAATATCCAGGGTAATGAACCGAGATGGATCGGAAGAAGAGGCGGTTAAAGCACGGATCAGGAATCAGTGGAGTGATTCAGAAAAGGCAAAATCAGCTGATTTTATCATTGTTAATACGGACCTTAAAAAGACCAGGTCAAAGGTACGCACTATCCACTGGGAACTCATGAAAATATCGGGCTGAGCGCTTTTTAACATATTTGTTAAGGTTAGGTTAAACAATCTGAAGGAAGTTGTTTAATAATTATTTTTACGAAAACGATGAATAAGAGGTTGTTCGTTCTGCTGGTCATCCTGATGAGTCTTTCTCTTATCGGAATTATATCAGTGCAGTTATACTGGATCAATAGCTCAGTTCAGGATAAAGAAGAACAATTTGGCAGCGTTATTTCCGAGGTTTTGTATAAGGTCACTGACAAGATCGAAAGCCGTGAAATGGATGACTATTCGGAGAGGTTTTTAAACCTTAAAGACAGCATCGGAGAGTTTAAGAGTTCTCACCTCAGCAACATTTTTTTTATTGACCGGGATTTGAATTCCAACGAAATACTTTTTTATTCACATGGGATCCTGGAAGAAGATTATAATATAGCCTCCACGTTCTTTGACAATGGTACTGGTCAGGATACCACCACCATAAGAAATTATACCAGTAAACGGACCAAAACGATATTTAAAGAAGATTATGGTCTTGACGGAAAGAGTTTTCGGCTCAATCCCATCCAGAAATTGGAAAAAGTCGGGGGTCTGTCATCGATTGACAAGGCTATTTTTGATGATGTATACAGGGAATATGCAGAAAAGGTGCCTATTCAGGACAGGGTGTCCAGGCAGGAAATAGAATTATTGCTGGATAGGGAACTAGGAAACAGGGGAATCGAAATAGACTATGAGTATGGCGTTTATAGTCGGGGGTTGCCTACAAAGGTCAAGTCCAGGCGATTTCGATTTGCGGATGCCAAGACTTTTAAGGCTCCTTTGTTCAGAGACAGTGAGGGGAACAGCAATTTTTCAATATTGCTCTCCTTTCCAAAGCAGCAGACGTTTTTGCTACAGTCTATTATGGGTATGGCCATCCTTTCTTTACTATTTACCCTGATAATTGTAGTGGCCTATGCCGGTGCAATTTATCAATTGATACGTCAGAAGCAAATCTCTGAGATAAAGACGGATTTCATTAATAATATGACCCATGAGTTTAAAACGCCTATTGCCACCATCAATTTGGCTGTAGAGGCCATTCAGAATCCAAAGGTGATTACAGATCAGGATAAAGTGCAGCGTTATCTCAGGATGATTCGGGAGGAAAATAAGCGAATGCATGCCCAGGTGGAAAACGTACTTCGAATATCCAAATTAGAAAAAAACCAGCTGGATATAAGTAAGGACAGGGCCGATGTTCACGACATCATTATGGATGCCATTACGCACGTTGAACTGATAGTACTGGATAGGGGAGGTTATATCCACACAAATCTCAATGCAGAAAGGACGGAGGTACTTGCTAATGAAATGCATTTTGGAAACGTGATTGTCAATATCCTGGACAACGCGGTGAAATATTCCCCTGAAGCACCGAAAGTGGATGTATTCACAGAGGTGGTTAAGAATAACATTATCATTAAAATTCAGGACCAGGGAGCAGGAATGAGTAAGGCAGTGCTTAAAAAAGTATTTGAAAAATTTTACAGGGAACATACAGGAGATATTCATAATGTAAAAGGACACGGATTGGGATTGGCGTATGTAAAAAAAATTATAGATGATCACCAGGGGGAAGTTTATGCAGAGAGTGAGAAGGGAAAAGGAAGCTCTTTCTACATTAAACTACCTTTAATTTAAAAACTATGGAAACACTGGAAAAGAAAATATTATTGGTTGAAGATGATCCCAACTTTGGGATTGTGTTAAAGGATTACCTTTCAATGAACGATTTTGACGTTACACTGGCAAAAAACGGGATGGAAGGATTCGAAAAATTCAAGAAGGACAATTTTGACGTTTGTATTCTCGATGTGATGATGCCTTATAAAGACGGATTCACTCTCGCCAAGGAAATTCGCGAGAAAAATGAGCATGTCCCTATCGTTTTTCTTACGGCTAAAACGATGAAAGAGGATGTTCTGAAAGGCTATAAAGCCGGGGCTGATGATTATTTAAACAAGCCTTTCGACTCAGAAGTTCTTTTAATGAAGCTGAAAGCCATACTTCAAAGAAAGGCGTCCAATACACTGGCAGACAGCAAACAGTTCGAATTTAAAATTGGAAATTTTCATCTGAATTCCAAACTTAGATTTCTCAAATACAAGGAGGAGGAGGCATCGAAACTGTCACCGAAGGAAAATGAATTACTCAGGTTGCTTGCGTTGCATGAGAATGATCTGATGCCCCGGGAATTGGCACTGACGAAAATTTGGCGGGATGATAACTATTTTACTTCCCGAAGTATGGATGTATACATTGCCAAACTCAGGAAATACCTGAAACGCGATGACACCGTTGAAATTCTGAATATTCATGGTGAAGGGTTCAGGCTTGTGGTGAAGGACGAATAGGACAGGTGTAAGGGTATAATATGTAACCATCCTGCGATCGTGGGATGGTTCAATTAGTGGCAATGCGATCCAGGATCGTGCTGACAATTTGGTCAGGAGCTGGTTCTATACTCACACAAATGGCATCCTCAGGAATTTCAAGGGTATCAAATTGTGACTGCAACAAGCCCGCGGGCATAAAATGACCTTTTCTCAGCGCAAGTCTTTCACTGATCAATTCAAAGGATCCCTCAAGAAAAAGCCAGCAGACCCTGTCTTCAATTTCATGGATAAGCACATCACGATAGTCTTGCTTTAAAGCTGAACACACAATCACCGCTCCATTTTTACTGTGCTCCTTCGCCAAATCATTGAGACGCTTTAGCCAGCCTTGCCTGTCAGAATCGTTCAGCGGATGCCCGGCAGCCATTTTTTTTACATTTTCAGCGGAATGATAGTGATCCCCGTCAAAAAACGGAAAGCCCAGTGCCTTGGCGAGCAATTCCCCAATAGTGGTTTTTCCGGAGCCGGATACGCCCATTACAAAGAAGACAGGGCCGTTTTTAATTTTCATGTTTCTCAATTTCAAGTTTTTCTTCGATCATCCTGGCCAATGTTTCATGTGGTGCATCGTGATCTGCCCAAAGTATACTTTCATCCTTTCTGAACCATGTCATTTGTCTTTTTGCGAATCGCCTCGTGTTTTTCTTAATTTCCGACACGGCTTCTGCAAGAGAGCCATTACCTTCAACAAATCGAAAGAGCTCCCGATAACCCACAGTCTGCAATGCATTCAGATTTTGATACGGCAACAGGGGCCGAACTTCTTCCAATAGACCAGCCTCCATCATTTGGTCTACCCGCATTTCAATTCTTGTGTACAATTCGTCTCTGCGTGCCCTCAGACCCAATGTGATGTTCTTGAAAGGCCGTGGCTTTGGACGCACGTTCAGAAAAGAGGAATAAGGTAAACCGGTACCTATGCAGACTTCAAGCGCTCGGATCAGGCGATGTGGATTGGCAAGATCAACATATCTATGGTACTCAGGATCCTCAGATTTGAGACGGTCTTGCAGAAATTCAATGCCTTTTTCGGCATACAATGAGTTAAGGGAACTGCGTACCTCGGGAGCAATTTTTGGAAA
>JBGTMS010000073.1:0-22922 GCA_041743425.1 Zeaxanthinibacter sp.
AAACCGTAAATTTGGGAAACGAGAATAATAACTTAAAAACACAGAATATGGCTTTTGAACTACCCGAATTACCCTATGCTTACAATGCATTGGAACCACATATCGACGCCCGGACAATGGAGATACATCATACAAAACATCATCAGGGTTATACCACAAATCTGAATAAGGCTCTGGAGGGAACAAAGCAGGCTGATACCTCCATAACGGAACTGCTTAAAAACCTTGATATGACAAATAATGCGGTTCGGAATAATGGAGGCGGATTCTATAACCATTCTCTCTTCTGGAAAATGATGTCTCCTGAGGGCGGGGGAAATCCTACCGGAGAGGTTGGCGAAGCGATTAACAAGGCCTTTGGATCCTATGACGAGTTTAAAACAAAATTCAGTGAGGCTGCAGGTTCCAGATTCGGATCCGGATGGGCCTGGCTTTGCGTTCATAAGGGAGGAAAGGTAGAAATCTGTTCTACACCCAACCAGGATAACCCTTTGATGCCAGGAACGGGATGCGGTGGAACACCGGTTTTGGGATTGGATGTGTGGGAACATGCATATTATCTGAATTATCAGAATAAAAGGCCGGATTACATTAAAGCTTTTTTTAATGTAATAAACTGGACAGAAGTGAATAAGAGGTTTGCAGAGAATAAATAGTTCCGCTTTATTATTATAAAAAATCCTGTCAGAAATGGCAGGATTTTTTTGTGCAATCAAATAGAAAAGGGTGGAGAAGTCCCCACCCTTTTCGTCCCAAATCTTACCATAAACTTAACCTACTTATGCTATGGCGGTACTAAAATACTGGTATTGTGAGAAATAAAAAAGTAATTTTATAAAATTTTAGGATTTGAATTAAATATTTCCCTGATAAAAGACAAAAACCGGCTCTGGGGGAGTTTTAAATATCTGACAGTCAACAACAAAAAAGGCAGGATCATATCCTGCCTTTTTTCCCCAAATCTTACCATGAACTTAACCTACTTATGCTATGGTCCTCCAAATGTAAGTCAATTGTTTACTGCAAGGCAAAGCTTTTGGTCCAACACCGTAATAATTGGTTGAACGGTAGAATTCGATTCCAAAAACCATAAAGGAGCTGTAATGAACCAAAGTGCAAGACCCGGATCGGGCTTAATATGCGCTGGGATGAAAGGCCGATGTCAATCGTGGCTGTATGGGCATAAAACTTAAGCTGATATTCTCGAAATGAATTCGGATGCTTGGTATTGGAAGTCGTCTGTAATGTGAGCCCAATGACAGGTCGATACTCGCCGGGTGGATGGGGAGGCTCTGAAAGCGGAGCGCTAATAAAATCAAAAAGACCGTCTAAATAAATTTAAACGGCCTTTTATGCCCCAAATCTTACCATGAACTTAACCTACTTATGCTATGGCGGGACTAAATTAAATGTGCTTCCTTCCTCGGGGACTAAAAAGCCGATAACAAGCTTATATTATCGATGAACTACACAAAAAGAGGTATTTCATCGAAAAAATGGTCAATATGCCCTTTCATTTTTTCCTTCGTAGAAGTTAATAAATGCCCTGTTGACCACCTTATTTCCACCCGGAGTAGGATAGTTGCCTGTAAAATACCAATCACCCAAATTTTTCGGACATGCCTGGTGCAGACTTTCAATGGTTTGATAGATGATCTGTACTTCTGCACGGATATCAGCAGGACTGAGTAATTTCCCAATTTTTTCTGAGATTTCCATGGCAGTGAACGGAGCGTAAAATTCTTTGACGTAGTTAATGACATCCTTGTCTTTGGAGGTGACCTGCTCCAGACATTTCTTATATATATGATCCACCACGTGGTTCGTGCCGCGTTCTTCATGTAATTCCAGGGCGGCACGGAAGGCAATGAAATCTTCCAGTTTGGCCATATCTATACCGTAACAATCGGGATATCGGATCTGTGGGGCCGATGATACAACGATAATCTTTCTGGGGTGAAGGCGGTCAAGAATTCTTAGAATACTTTTTTTCAAAGTGGTACCTCTCACAATGCTGTCATCGATAATTACCAAATTATCATCTTCATTGACAGAGCCATAGGTAATATCATAAACGTGTGCCACCAGATCATCCCGACTACTGTCCTGGGTGATGAATGTCCTTAATTTGGCATCTTTTATTGCTACCTTTTCAATTCTTGGACGAACATCCAGGATTTGATGAAGTTCTTCCCTGGTTATATGTGCCCCTTTTAAGAGTATCTGTTCTTCTTTCTTGTTGTTGAGGTAATTCTGTGCTTCCTTTACCATCCCGAAAAAGGAAGTTTCGGCGGTGTTGGGGATAAAGGAAAATACAGTATGCTTGAGGTCATGATCTATTGCAGCCAGAATCTGAGGGAAGAGTAGTTTGCCAAGTTCCTTTCGTTCCTGGTAAATTTCCTTATCGCTACCCCTGGAAAAATAAATACGTTCAAATGAGCAAGCCTTCCTCTCCGTCGGTTTCAGAATCTCTTCAAAAGTAACTTTTCCATTTTTCTTAATGATGATAGCATGACCGGGGTCGAGTTCCTTTACCTCTTCATAAGGCACATTGAATACGGTTTGAATCGCGGGGCGCTCCGAAGCTACGACCACCACTTCCTCATCCTCAAAATAATAGGTTGGCCGGATCCCGGCCGGATCGCGGAGTACAAAGGCATCTCCATGTCCAAGCAAACCGGCCATGGCATAGCCTCCATCCCAGTTTTTGGCAGCTTTTCTCAGGAACTTGCCCACCTTGAGGCGCTCCGCAATTATTGGCGAAGCCTCCATCTTATTATACCCTTCTTTCTTGATCTGCTTGTATAATTTGGCAACGGCATCGTCCAGAAAATGTCCAATTTTTTCCATGACGGTGATTGTATCGGTCATTTCCTTTGGATGCTGCCCCAGTTGAATTAGATTGTCAAAAAGCAGACCCACATTGGTCATGTTAAAATTACCGGCTACGATAAGATTTCGATGCATCCAGTTATTCTGTCGAAGGAAAGGGTGTACATTCTCTATGCTATTCTTGCCATAGGTCCCATAGCGGACATGTCCAAGTAGTAATTCTCCGATATAAGGGATATGTTTTTTCTGAAGGTCCACCCGATCAATAAAATGTGGATTTTCCTTAAGCGCAGTATTTACCCTATCGTTGATCTGGTCAAAAATATCCTGGATGGGCTGGGTGGCCACAGACCTTACCCTGCTCATGTATCTTTCTCCCGGGCTCATATTGATTTTAATGCTGGCAAATCCCGCCCCGTCCTGTCCGCGGTTATGTTGCTTCTCCATCATCAGATACATTTTATTTACACCATAAAACGCGGAACCATACTTCTCCCTGTAGTATTCCAGAGGTTTTAAAAGGCGTATCAGCGATATTCCACACTCGTGTTTCAGGCCATCACTCATATAGTATTTCGATTAAAAAAGCCCCGGTATTTTGGGGCGTGTTTTCAGGTTTGTATTTCTATATCAAATTGGGTCAGTTTCTTAAACTGCAGAAGTCTCTTTTCAACTTCCGCTTTGTTAAGGTCAACCATTCGCTCGGTACCGAATCGCTCCACGCAAAATGAAGCCAGATTTGAACCTTGTATAACGGCATTTTTGAGATTGTTAAAGCTATGATTTTGACTTTCGGTCAGAAAACCGGCAAAACCGCCGGCAAAAGTATCGCCTGCCCCTGTTGGGTCAAATATTTCCTCAAGAGGCATGGCCGGAGCATAGAATACCTGCTTGTCATGGAACAACAAGGCCCCATGTTCTCCTTTTTTGATCACCACGTATTTCGGGCCCATCTCATGAATTCCTGCCGCAGCCCTTACGAGGGAGTATTCCTGAGTGAGCTGCCGGGCTTCCTCATCATTGACGGCTAATACATCTACACGTTTAATTACGGATGCCAGGGCATCGGGCGTATGGTTCATCCAGAAATTCATGGTGTCAAGGATGATCAGTTGCGGTTTTTCTTCCATCTGGTCGATAACACTCATCTGAATATCAGGATGGAGATTACCGAGCATGACAACATCCGCCTTCCTATAGGCCAAAGGTACCACAGGTTCAAAATCAGCCAGAACATTGAGTTCCGTCTTCAGGGTATCCCTGGTATTGAGATCTGCATGGTATTTACCGCTCCAGAAAAAAGTTTTGCCTTCAGGAATGATTTTAATACCGGATATGTCAATATTACGCTCCGTAAATAAATCGAGATATTCCTGAGGAAAATCTCCGCCAACTACTGATACAATTGCCGATTTTACTTGAAATTGAGAAGCGGCAAGTCCGATAAAGGTGGCGGCGCCACCCAGAATTTTATCCGTTTTACCAAAAGGGGTTTCAATAGCGTCAAAAGCAACGGTGCCAACTATCAGGAGTTTCCCCATGGGAGACTTAAATTTTTGTGCAAATATACGGTTTTAGACTTTCCGCACTTCTGAATTAAAACATAAATAAGCCTGGATTACTTTCTGCCAAAGTCGGCTGGGATTTCCCCCCAGGCTTTTGTTTCCCACTTAACAATCCTAGTGTTATACATGTGGCTGCTCAGCCAATCTTCGGCTCTCGCTATTAGGTCAAATAACGATCGGTTTTCATGCGTTTTCTTCAGCTTGGAATTACATTTCTTTTTACGAACCCAGCTTATGGCCGTTCTCGAGTCAGTATAGATGATCCGGTCACTTTTATGTTGTTGTAAATAAGCCAGGCCATGAACAATAGCTAAAAATTCACCGATATTATTGGTGCCTTCAGGAAAAGGGCCCTGCCTGAAAAGCCTTTTACCCGTTTTGGTATCCACTCCCTGGTATTCCATTATTCCCGGATTGCCGCTCGATGCCGCATCCACTGATATGGAACGGACATCGGGGAGACCGATCTTCTTAAGCTCCGACGGTGATAAAACAGGAGCTTTTTTCTTTATTCCTTTGTACTTGTGGTAATTGCCGGCATACGCTTCTTTTGCTTCTTCAAGACTGGAAAATGACATGTATTGTGCTCCTTTGAAACCGTCTGTCTGGGCATGGCATTCTTTCCAGCTATGATATAAGCCGGGACAATGCCCTTTCCAGACCACATAAAAGCGTTTTTTCATTTATCCCCGAATAGCACTTTTTCAATTACCCTCGGAAAATGTTCATATTCCAGGGCATGCACCCCGGCTGCGATTTCGGCGATCGTATCGGCAGCAGTTACACCTAATTTGACCTGCTCTATAATGGCGCCCTGATCATATGCGGCATTTACATAGTGGATCGTTATACCGGTTTCAGTATCCCCGCTATTTTTAACCGCCTCATGGACATGAGTTCCATACATGCCTTTTCCTCCGTGTTTTGGTAAGAGGGCAGGGTGAATATTGATGATTTTCCCCTGGAACCGATGGATGATCGTTTCCGGAATTTTCCATAGGAATCCTGCCAGGACGATAAGATCCGGGGCCAGACCATCCAATTGTCTTAAGACGGCATCTGAATGGAAAAAGGCATAACGATTAAAGTAGAAAGCACTCACCTGCAATCGATTGCAGCGGTCCAGAACCGGAGCGTCCCTTCTGTTGGTGAGCACACAGATAACTTCAACCATGGGATTCTTTGAGAAGTACCGGATAATACATTCTGCGTTAGAGCCTGAGCCTGAGGCAAAAAGGACAATACGTTTAACATTCATTTGTATTTCTTTCACTGGCGATTGGCCAAGAACAGGCTAATTTTATCCTTTTGATTGAACAGGTTCAAAGGTACGTAATAATTCCCTGGGCCTCCTCCGCACCGCCGACCTCTTGAGCCGGATTTACAGTGCTTCTCAGGTTGCGCTATATGAGGGCTGATTTTGTTAAAAAATTCCAGACTAAATACGTTCTCCTGCGATTAAATTTCTTAAATTTCCATACATTTTAACGCCGAATAGTATTATTACACCAAAGTTTTTTATTTTTGCCATCGATTTAAAATTTTAAAACCTAAATAATTATGTCAGACATTGCATCAAGAGTAAAAGCTATCATCGTTGATAAGTTGGGGGTTGATGAAAATGAAGTGGTTGCTGAAGCTAGCTTTACCAACGACTTAGGAGCAGACTCACTGGATACTGTGGAGTTGATTATGGAATTTGAAAAAGAATTTGATATCCAGATCCCAGATGATCAGGCAGAAAATATTGCTACAGTTGGCCAGGCTATAAGTTACATAGAGGAGGCCAAGTAATTCAATGATATCCTGAACAGATTTGAAATTATCCATGTGGTAACCATGCTTCATGGATAATTTTTTTTAATTTACGCTTAGGTTATACTTCAAACGAAAATTTGGTTCAATGCAATTAAAGCGAGTTGTGGTTACCGGTCTTGGTGCACTTACACCCATCGGCAATAACATTGCTGAATACTGGGAAGGCCTGAAGAATGGACGCAGCGGTTGCGCACCAATAACCTACTATGATACTGAAAAGTTTAAAACAAAATTTGCGTGCGAACTGAAGAACTATAATCCGGAGGATTATTTTGATCGAAAGGAAGTCCGCAAACTGGATCGCTTTGCTCAATATGCCCTGATCTCCTCAGATGAGGCCATTCTTGATTCCGGCATCGATCTGGATAAAGTCGATAAATTTCGCGTCGGGGTAATCTGGGGTGCCGGCATAGGAGGCCTTGAGACTTTTCAGACTGAAGTTCTAAATTTTGCTGCAGGGGACGGAACTCCGAGATTCAATCCTTTTTTTATTCCTAAAATGATTGCGGACATAGCGCCGGGGAATATTTCCATTAAGCATGGATTTATGGGCCCTAATTATACTACGGTATCTGCATGTGCTTCATCTGCCAATGCAATGATTGACGCGCTGAATTACATTCGTCTTGGCTACTGCGATGTTATTGTGACGGGGGGAAGCGAAGCGGCGGTAACCATCGCGGGCATGGGCGGTTTTAACGCGATGCACGCCTTGTCAACCAGGAATGACAGTCCGGAAACGGCTTCAAGACCTTTTGATGCAACCAGGGACGGGTTTGTGCTTGGAGAAGGAGCCGGAGCACTTATCCTTGAAGAATATGAGCACGCAATGGCACGGGGAGCCAAAATCTATGCCGAGGTGGCCGGCGGAGGCATGTCAAGTGATGCCTACCATATGACCGCGCCTCATCCGGAAGGAATCGGAGTTGTTCGTGTCATGGAGAATTGCCTTAACGATGCAGGGATGGCACCTGAAGAAGTGGATACCATTAACACACATGGAACCTCTACCCCTCTGGGGGATGTAGCTGAACTCAAGGCCATTTCGCAGGTTTTTGGTGCACATGCACCCAAAATCAATATTAATTCCACAAAGTCCATGACCGGACATCTGCTGGGAGCGGCAGGAGCCATTGAGGCTATCGCTTCCATTCTGGCCATGAAACACAGCCTCGTACCTCCAACCATCAATCACACTGTGGTGGATGAAAAAATTGATCCAAGCCTGAACCTTACCCTAAACAAAGCCCAACCAAGGGAGGTAAGGGTGGCCATGAGCAATACTTTTGGATTTGGCGGCCATAATGCATGCGTACTTTTCAGGAAAAACAGTTAACGATTACATGAACTTCCCTTCCAATATATTTAATTCCCATCCTAAAGAAGATGGGGATTTTTTTTTAGGGATATCAAAAATATTAAGATTCAAACCTAAACAACTGGCAGTATATAAGAAGGCATTCCTGCATCGTTCTTCAAATGTTCGTGATGTCAGCGGCCATCCGATGAATTACGAGAGACTTGAATTTCTAGGTGATGCGATGCTGGGAACCATCATTTCCAAACACCTCTACAATGAAGTTCCCGGGGGTGATGAGGGATATCTCACTAAAATGCGCTCCAAGATTGTCAGCAGGAAACATCTCAATGAACTGGGCAAAGACCTGAACCTTATCAGTTACGTCGAAAGCAGAATTCCTAAATCACATTTTGGGGATAATATTCACGGAAATGTGTTCGAGGCCCTCATCGGGGCTATCTACCTTGACAGGGGCTATACCTACTGTGAAAAATTCATTCGGGAACGCGTGATTGAACCCTATGTCGATATCGAACAGCTCGAAGGTACAGTCATAAGCTACAAAAGTCTGGTGATAGAATGGTGCCAGAAAAAAAAGAAGGAGTTCCGCTTTATGGTTTACGAGGATACCGGAAAGGATGCATTAAAGCACTTTGCGGTAAAGCTGATCATAGAGGATAAAATAGTGGCAAAGGCCCGGGCTACCTCCAAGAAAAAAGCGGAGGAGAAGGCCTCAAAAAGAGCCTTTTTTGCCCTACAGGACAGAATTAGCCGCTGATATGGACCAAAGCCGTTACCTCTACAACGATTTCGCAATACCCCGTGGGGCTTCATTCTTCGGGGAGCTAGGCTGTATACTTTAATAATTATATCTTTACGGGAAGTGTGAGCATGCAGACAACACATAAAATTTCAGAAGACTTTTATGAAGAAAATTTTACATTGTTGGCTGTACATTCCAGTTTGGAGGATTATACTTTGGCATATGCCATCAATGCCATTTTAAAAACCAGGCTCAGGCGGGTTAAGGAAGATTTGGACATATCCGATATGATCTCCTTTCCCTATTTTGAATGGAAGGATGAATTGAACCACCGCTACTGGACCTTGATTACCAATACAAATACCATTGAGGAGTTCCCTGACAACCGGGGGTTGTTCCAAAATGAATCTGCCTTCGCCAGGTACCATTTGATACCGGAATATAAGGAGGTGGATTATTTTTTAAAAATTGAAGAAGACGAGATGGCTTCGGACCCCTTACTTGTAAAGGCAATACTTACCATCCCGGAAATTATAACGGCTTACCCCGTAGACATATCCAGATTGAAATCCAGACACAACCTAATATTTTAGTAGTATGCCGAATAAAAAGAAAACGAAAATTGTGGCCACCCTCGGTCCCGCTACCAGTTCAAAGGAGGTTCTGAAGGCAATGATTCAGGCTGGGGTTGATGTGTTTAGAGTTAATTTTTCTCATGCGGATTATGATGATGTTGCCAGCCGTATTAAAATGATCCGTGAACTTAATAATGAATTAGGAGCCAATACATCCATTCTGGCCGATCTTCAGGGACCGAAATTACGGGTGGGGGTAATGGCCGGAGAAGTGGTGGTATCTCCGGGGGATGAACTCACTTTTGTAACAGGCAAATCATTTGAAGGAAATTCAGAGCGTGTATATATGAATTACGCCAATTTTCCTAAGGATGTCAAAACCGGCGAGCGTATCCTTCTCGATGATGGCAAACTCATCTTTGAAGTCCTTTCTACGAACCTGAAAGATGAAGTCAGGGCGCGGGTGATTCAGGGAGGACCTCTGAAATCCAAGAAGGGCGTGAACCTGCCAAATACGAATATTTCTCTGCCTGCCCTCACTCCCAAAGACATTAAGGATGCTATTTTTGCCATCTCTCAGGAGGTAGACTGGATGGCACTTTCATTTGTGCGATTCAGCCAGGATCTGATTGATCTTCAGAATGTCATCAAGGAACATTCGGAACACAAAATCCCAATTATTGCCAAAATTGAAAAACCAGAAGCAGTACAGAACATTGATAAAATTGTGGCGTATTGCGATGGCCTGATGGTGGCGCGCGGAGACCTGGGAGTCGAGGTTCCCGCTCAGGAAGTCCCTTTGATACAGAAAAAATTAGTTCTTAGGGCAAAGAAAGCCCGGATCCCAGTCATTATTGCAACACAGATGATGGAAACGATGATCACCAGCCTTACTCCAACCAGAGCTGAGGTCAATGATGTGGCAAATTCAGTGATGGACGGGGCCGATGCGGTGATGCTTTCCGGGGAGACTTCAGTGGGTAATTATCCCGTACAGGTGATCGAGAGAATGGCCGGGATCCTCCAAAGCGTCGAAAACTCAGAACTTATTCAGGTTCCACATGATCCGCCCCATATCCGAACAAAGCGATATATTACAAAATCCGTTTGTTATCACGCAGCCATTATGGCCAATGAAATCAAAGCCAAAGCCATTTCCACCCTTACAAATAGTGGTTACACAGCATTTCAGATTTCCGCCTGGAGACCAAGCGCCCATATACTTGTCTTTACATCCAACAGACGTATTCTTACCCAGCTGAATCTGCTCTGGGGGGTAAAGGCATTTTATTACGACAAATTTGTATCTACCGATGAAACCATCGAAGATGTGAATAAGATTGCCTGTGAAAAAGGGTTTCTCCGATCCGGGGATATGCTGATCAGTCTGGCTGCCATGCCAATCAAAGACAAAGGGATGGTAAATACCCTTAGGGTGAGCGAAATATGAGATGCTGAACCCTACAGACTATAAGTCAAATTTTAATTGAACCGAAACTTTCTCCTCTGACCATACGCCCTGTTCAGGATGTTCTCTGTCAAATGCTTTCAGGTTACTAAGTGCAATTCCAAGAAGACGTACGGAGTTTTCCATAGGTTCCTGATAAAGTAGCTCTTCAGCTACCTGCAGAAGTTGCTTACGACCGGCGATGTATTCAGGTAGTGTTTTGCTTCGGGTGTGCAGCGAAAAATCACTGTATCTGATCTTAAGAGTGATTGTTTTACCTGAGATTTTATTTTTTTCAAGCCTCTTTTCGAGTTCCATCGCAATTTGGGTCAATCGCTCGAGCATAAAGACCTCACTACTGAGATTGTCACTAAAGGTGCGCTCTGCTCCCACAGATTTGGCCGTACGGTGGGCTTTCACCTCGCTTTGATGAATACCACGAACTACCTGAAAATAGTAGGCCCCATTTCTTCCAAAGTTCGCTTCCAGGAAGGCCGTAGTCTTTTTTATCAAGTCTTTTCCTGTAAATATTCCAAGTCTGTACATTTTTTCTGCCGTCACTTTGCCAACCCCATAAAATTTTCGGATGTCCAGTGCTTCCATAAAAGCCAGCACTTCCTCCGGATTGACCGTTTTCTGGCCATTGGGCTTGTGGTAATCACTCGCTACCTTTGCAAGGAATTTATTTACAGAGATGCCGGCAGAGGCAGTGAGCCCGAACTGGCTATAAATTCGATTACGGATCTCCAGTGCTATCAGCGTTGCGGAGGGATTTCCTTTCTTGTTTTGCGTAACATCCAGATAGGCCTCATCAAGTGACAAAGGTTCTACCAGATCAGTATACTCGTAAAATATTGCGCGGATACCCTCAGATATTTCCCGGTACCGGTCAAATCTTGGCTTCACAAATATCAGTTCCGGACAATTTTTTTTTGCCATAAAGCCGCTCATGGCGCTTCGGACCCCGAAAGCCCGTGCCTCATAACTTGCGGCTGCAACGACACCTCTCCTGGAACCCCCTCCCACGGCAACAGCCTTGCCCCTCAGTTCAGGATGATCCAATTGTTCAACCGAAGCATAATAGGCATCCATATCAATATGGATGATCTTCCTGACAGGAAATGGAAAGGTCATAAACAAATTTAAGTCTTATCTTAGATATATGAATAAGGCATTAAAAACAGCCATAGTTTTGGGGGCTACGGGCCTTACGGGCCACTTGCTGCTGGGCAGACTGCTGGACGATCCCCGATATGCCACCGTACTTGCCTTTACTCGTTCGGGATTAGATGAAAGGAACAGTAAATTAAAGGTCAGAAATATAGATCTTCTTGGATTGAGTGCGTATAGCAATGAGTTTCTGGCGGACGAAGTTTATTGTTGCATCGGGACCACAAAGGCGCAGACACCTGACCGGGAGGTGTACAGGAGCATAGATTTCGGTATTCCGGTAGCAGCGGCGCGACTGTGCCTGGAAAATCAGATCCCTACGCTGATCATCATCTCGGCCATGGGTTCCAATCCGAAAAGCCGTATTTTTTATAATCGCATCAAAGGGGAAATGGAGGCAGAAGTCATCCGGACCGGGGTTCACAAAACTCATATTCTGCGTCCTTCCCTCATCACCGGTAAACGCAAGGAAAAACGATTCGGGGAATGGTTAGCACGACAGGCAATGGACGTTTTGCATCTGGTTCTCGCAGGATCCCTGAAAAAATACCGCTCTGTGGCAGCTGAGGACATTGCGATCTCAATGATCTGGTTGGCGAACAATGAATGGGAGAACATACGTATAAGGTCTGAAGAAATCACCGAAATTGCTGAGAAACACCGGGGAGATGATTGAAGTTGAACGCAAATTCCTGGTCAGTTCTGACGCTTATAGGAGTCAGGCAACCACCATGGATCGGATCATTCAGGGATTTTTAAATACGGATCCACATCGTACGGTAAGGATACGTATTTCAGAAAATGAAGGGTACATTACGGTAAAAGGAATTTCAGATAGTTCGGGTCTGCGGCGATTTGAATGGGAAAGATCAATACCAGAGGATGATGCACGGGAACTGTTGAAATTATGCGTACCAACTATCGTAGAAAAAAATAGATACAGGATACCCTCCGGCAATCATATCTTTGAAGTGGATGAATTTCGCGGCGCCAACATGGGACTGGTTATTGCAGAGATAGAATTGAATTCAGAGGACGAATATTTTGAAAAGCCTGACTGGTTGGCAATGGAAGTGACAGGAGAAACAAGATATTATAATTCTCAACTGACCCAAAAACCCTTTAAAACATGGCAACTATGAAAAATCTCTCTTTTCTCTTCGCTGTTGTAGCAGTCCTTGCCTCCTGCAGAGATCAAAAACAACCTCCGGCGGATCCAAATGTCGCTTTGAATGCCGAAGTGGCTCCGGCATTGTCCATGAAGCAGGTAAAAGAGGAGCTGGTGGCCAAAGGCTTTCAAACCTTTGATTACTTTGACGAGGAAACCGGCGACACCTTGTTGATGCAGCAGTATTTTGTCGCTTTTATAAAACGCGGGCCGGCTGTGGTCACTGATAAAAAGGAAACCGATAGTCTTATGGCCCTACACATGGAACATCTGGGAGACATGTACAAAAAAGGATATGCTGATATCTCCGGACCCTTTGGAGATAATGGCGATATACGGGGGATTACCATCTACAATACCCCCACCCTGGAAATGGCAGATAGCCTTGCCAATGCAGATCCTATGGTCAAAGCCGGGCGATTTTTGATCGAAGTGCATCCCTGGTGGGCCGGCAAGGGATTTCCGTTAAGGTAGTCTAAAAGACACTACGGAACTGTTCAAGAAAGCGGATATCATTCTCACTGAGTAAACGAATATCCGGGATTTGATGTAATAGCAGTGCAATCCGGTCGATCCCCATTCCAAAGGCAAAGCCGGAAAATTCCTTTGCATTGATTCCACAATTCTGAAGTACGTTGGGATCAACCATTCCGCAACCCATAATTTCAAGCCATCCGGTTCCTTTGGTCATCCTGAAATCCGTTTCTGTTTCCAGTCCCCAATAGACATCCACCTCGGCGCTTGGTTCGGTAAAAGGGAAATAAGAAGGTCTCAGTCGAATTTTGGATTTGCCAAACAGTTCTTGTGTAAAAAATTGAAGGGTTTGTTTCAGGTCCGCAAAAGAAACATCTTTATCTATATACAATCCTTCTACCTGGTGAAAAAAGCAATGGGACCTAGACGATATGGCTTCGTTACGATAGACTCTTCCAGGAGAAATGGTACGGATGGGTGGGGTATGGGTTTCCATATAACGAACCTGAACAGAGGAGGTGTGTGTCCGGAGCAGAATATCAGGATCTGTCTGAATAAAGAAAGTATCCTGCATGTCCCTCGCCGGATGGTGCTCCGGGAGGTTCAGCGCTGTAAAGTTATGCCAGTCGTCTTCAATTTCAGGCCCTTGTGAAACATTGAAACCAATTCTTGAAAAAATATCGATGATTTGATTTTTTACCAGCGAGACAGGATGGCGACTGCCTAATTCAACCGGTTCCCCCGGCCTGGTAAGGTCACCATACAAAGATGTTTCTGTCGTCTGATTCCTGGCGGCGGCCTTAAGAGAACTGACCTTTTCAAGCGCAGTAGTTTTAAGTTGATTGATCGCCAGGCCAATGGTCTTTTTCTCTTCCCCTTCAACAGATTTAAAAGTCGCGAACAACTGATTGAGCAGCCCCTTTTTACCCAGGTATTTAATCCGGAAATCCTCAATTTCCTGAGGACTATCCGCTTGGAATTCCGCTACTTCCAACATATGCTGATTGAGCTGTTCGATCATTCCGGTCTGGTTTTATTTCAAAGTGGAGGCTGCCAGCGGCGCACCAAATGTACGTAATTCTCTGTGGTTATAAATGCCAAAATGAATCCCAAAAATCAGACATCAGGTATTTTTAAGTACCCTGGTAATAGCGGCATTGTCCCCGGCAACAATAGGCTGGTTTTTAATCCAGTTAAGACATTCCTCAAAACTATTGAATATATGAGATTTTGGGACCATATCCGGAATGATCCCGATTCTTTCCATCATATACATCGGTTGGTCCATCACCCTGGTAAAAAGAACGGTGATATTTTTCTTTTGAAGGTCCTGAAGGACATCTTCCATAGCATACAGACCCGACTGATCCAGGTAGGGCATCATACCTAACCTTATAATTGCGATGCTTGCGGATGCAGGAATCTGTTCGGAAAGTAGCTGAAAATCACTGGTAGTCCCAAAAAATAATGGGCCCTTTATATGTTTTATAAACACCTCTTCCTTCAGGTGTTCCGGAAAATCTTTTTCATCTGACCAGGCTTTCTCTTTCTTCAAGGGTTTGACATCCGAACGCTCTGCGGTAAGGTCTCCGATCTTCTTCATAAACATCAGTGAGGCGAGTATCAAACCTACCCCCACCGCATACACGAGATTCCAGAAAGCGGAAAGGACCAATACCACCAGCATGACCACCACTTCGGAACTGAATTTAATAGGACCCAGGTTCATATCCTTTGGCAGATCCGGAATGGCTTTCAGACCTTTATAATCCATTACTCCTATTCCAACGGTAATCAAAATACCTGCAAGTACTGCTGCCGGTATCTGCGATGCTACCGGCCCGAGAGCGAGGAGTATGACCAACAACAACAGACCGGCAATCATACCTGATAATTTCGTTTTTCCTCCGGACTTGATGTTCACTACGGTTCTGATGGTGGCTCCTGCACCGGGAATACCTCCAAAAATAGCGCCAATACTATTTCCAATTCCCTGCCCAAGAAGTTCCTTATTGGGATTGTGCTTCGTTTTGGTCATGTTGTCTGCCACTACTGAAGTAAGAAGGGAATCTATAGCACCTAGAAGGGCTAGTGTCATGGCTGCGAAGATATGGGGAGTGAAGAGTCCGAGATTAAATTCCGTGAAAATCTCTAGATGCGGGATGGGCAATCCTTGTGGAATTTCTTCAATCGCCCGGTAATCCAGTCCAAATCCATATGCTACTCCAGATACCAGGAGTAGGGCGGCCAGGGTTCCGGGAACGACTGAGGTTATTCTCTTGGTTCCATAAATGATCAGAATCGTAGCCAGGGCAAGAAGCAACTCCAGCCAGTTGATATTTTTAATGGCTCGGGGAATCACCTTTAATGCCCCCAGCACCCCTGCTGCCTCTGATCCTGCCAGGGTTTTCGCTTCCTTATCTATGTCCTCCGGTTTTATAAGTTCTGCCCGCTCAATGGTTTCTTCAAAATGTTCAAGTACCAAAATGCCCTCACCGGCCTCCTCATTGAGGATTTTTTCCAGCATGCGTTCCTCAGCTATTGGCATATAACTTTTCACCAGTTCCTCATCTTCTTTAGGGTAGTAACCAAGGGCAGGAAGTATCTGTGTTACTAAAATAATTATACCAATAGCTGTCATGAATCCTGAAACAACCGGATATGGGATATATTTTATATACTTCCCCAGACCCATGACCCCCAGTCCAAGTTGCATCAGGCCGGCAAGTAAAAAAACGGCGAGAATGGTAGGTAACGCCTGTGCCACATCTCCGTCATTGGCAGCAATAATTGTGGCAATTACAATGATGCTTACTGCTGTCATCGGTGCGGTTGGCCCTGATATCTGGGTTGGTGTCCCCCCGAAAAGTGCTGCAAAAAAACCGATAAAAATGGCACCATAGAGTCCGGCACTCGGACCCAGACCTGAACTTACACCAAAAGCAAGTGCAAGGGGCAAGGCAACAATTCCCGCAGTGATCCCTCCGAAGAGGTCTCCCTTGATATGCGCAAAATAATTTTTCATAAATGTAATGGTTATAGTGAATCTGTTACTTACAAGCCGGAACACCGGGGGATTAATGAAATCTTTAAATGCTATTGACTGGAACCCTGAACTGCCTTCTGATTTATTATTTTACACAATTAGAGCCCCTTTTACTAATCCAAATGATATATTTCCATTATATCCTTCAGTATGCCTTCAAAATCGATCTTCAGATCTATGAGTTGACCATTATGTACATCAAACACCCAGCCGTGAACCCGCAAGCCCCGATCCCGATAGGCTTTCTGCACGGCGGAAGTCTTGATGAGATTGATACACTGCTCCTGAACATTCAGCTCTACAAGTCTGTCATATTTGGCTTCCTCATCACTTATTGCATTTAGTTCTATGCGATGGATCCTGTAAACATCTCTGATATTTCTAAGCCATGGGTTGAGAATCCCCAGGTCTGCCGATTGCATGGCCGCCTTGACTCCCCCGCAGGCGAAATGCCCGCAGACGATGATTTGATTTACTTTGAGGTGGTCCACAGCGTAGTTGACCACAGACATCACATTGAGATCAATGCTTATAACCATGTTGGCGATGTTGCGATGAACGAATACTTCCCCGGGCTCCAGGCCCATCAGGTCTTCGGCAGACACCCGACTGTCCGAACAGCCGATATAGAGAAGTTCCGGATTCTGACCTTTACCCAACTTATTAAAAAAGTCGGTATCAGCATTTAATTTGTCGCTAATCCATTCCTTGTTGTTTTTAAATACGGTATCCAGATTCATTGTATTATATTTTAGAAGTACTGTTTCAATTGTTTATTTATGTGGGCATACATCGCCCGCTATATGCGTATATCAACCAAACGTCCTGTCAGCAGACGCAGATTGTTACTAAAGTAAGAAGGATTATTAAATGGAGGTGCTGAATGTTGATTCCGGAGGTGGAAGTATGATCTCACTGGAACTCTTGCTGCTTAAGGGTTGAAAATAAAAGTAGTTCTCAGTGTCACCAAACATTCGTGATAACAATGCGTACGTCTCTCTGCCTTCTGAGAATTTTTTATCATCCGCTAAATCCTTTGACTGTGACTGTTGTTCCTCCTCAGAAGCACTCAACACGATTATGCTTTTTTCATTATCCTGTAACATACTGCTGATCGAAGGAGCAAAAATGGACCCCATCCACATCGCAAGAAGGAAAATAAGACATGTATTTTTGAACATGAAAATCGCAGGATTTACGCAAAAATAACAGACCTGGCTGTATCCGATGTTAAATAAATACTAAAAATCCTTTAGCAGACGGATATCCTTAGATGGCAGCCACCCAGTTTTACCATCTGTCAGTCTGATCTTGCGATAGTCGTTCAGTTCATCCAGCACTTCCACCTTGGTGCCCTCATGTAATACAAATACTTCCTGCCCCCTCGCATTAGGCTCGGAGCGGACTGCACTTTGTTCTGAAAAGACAATTGCCGGATCTTCCATATTGAAATCTGTATAAAGGGTGAAAGCAATGGCTATTGAACCCATTGCACAAAGCAGGGCCGTAAGGCTCGTGATAAAGGCGATTCGCTTTTGCGTGGTGTATTGCAAAGTATGGAAAGCAATATACGCGATTACAAACAACATCATGAGGGCTACAGCAATATAGGCCCATTGATCAAAGGATAACCAGCCCTTTAATGTGTTATAGATTTTCGATAATCCCGTCTCAGGCAGTGTTTCTATGGCATCCAGGGTCATATGCTTAGCATAACTAAGATTATTCATGATCTCCTGATCATTGGGTGCAAGAAGCAGGGCCTTTTCATAATAGTAAATGCTCGGGCCAATGTCATTCAGTTTGTAATAGGTATTGCCAAGGTTGTAATATAAAGCGGCTGAATGCTGCCCTTGCTCCAGAATGGAGAGGTAATTTTTCGCCGCTTCCGCATAATTACCTTCATTATAGTCCTTGGAAGCCTTATAAAACAACGCATCATCCTGGGCATTCGCGACCATGGGCGCTAGGAAAATCAAAATAAGAAGTATATTTTTTATCATAGGTGAACTTCCTGATTCTGTCTTATTCGAAGTCTGTTTTACAATTGTTTGTCGAGGGAGGAAATTACTTCGCTTGCCTTGTTATAATCCTGTTGCATTTGAACCTCCGAAAATGGACTATATCGGGCCATTTCACAATTTTTAAGCAAACTGATGAAGCCCTCTGATGTTACCGTATCGACTTCTTTCTCTATTAACAGGGCAGCTATTTTATCCTTGGTGAATTCTGTGGTTTCAATTTTTAATTTGGCTTTTAGATAATTGTGGAGTGCCTTTTCAAGGGCAATGTAAAAGGACTCCTTGTTTCCCATTTCTTTTTGCGCTTTGGAAAGATACCGCCTCGCCAGTTTATTAGCCTTTCTTATTTTATTGCCTGCCACATCTCCGGCAATGGTCTCCCTTCTTTTCCTGATCAAAATGGCAAGCGGGATGAACAGAACCGGCAGTAATAACCACAGGATGAATTTGGTTGATCCGAAAAAATAGGAGGCAGCAGCGGGCTTCAGACCGGGTTCAAGCTTAATAAAATTAAACTGATTAGCGGTCCCCAGAACCGGCTGCTTAGCATTTCCGGTAGCCCCCGGGATAGAGGTCATTCCGGCAGGTCCTTCAGTGACGTTAAGCAGAACTTCACTGGAAGATAAAGTAGCATATTTTCCGCTAGCCGGATTAAAGTAACTGAAGGAAATCCCCGCTATTGGATATTTTCCTTTGGCTGATGGTATGATGGTGTAGGTGTTGCTGACCGAACCCTGCATTCCTGAAAGATTGGTATTTACATTCTCTTCAAATTCCGGTTCGTAGACTTCGAGAGAGCCCGGCAGGATGAGCTTGGGCAACTGAAAAAGCTTGAGATTACCCTTGCCTTTTACCTCAACTTTTGCTTGTAGTGATTCGGAGGCCTTCAGTTGTGTTTTAGTCGTGGTAACCGCAAAGCTGAACTCGCCCACCGCACCACTAAAGTCGACTGGTTTTCCCTCCGTCGGTAAGGATTTTACATTGATAATTCTACGGCCGGCGGAAACAGTCTTATTTGTCTGACTATAGACCCTGCCTCCAAAAAAATCCCTTCTGCTGGTAGGTACATCCAGGGTAACATCAAGCGATAACGGCTCTATTTCAAGCTGTCCGCTTTTTTGAGGATAAAGCACCACCCGTTTTAGTACCACATATCTGTAGGACTTTCCATCAAAAGTTCCGTTTTGTATGTTGTACTTACTGAAGGGCATATCCTGACTCCAGAAATTATTATAGGTAGGATTATCCAGGGGGCGAAAATTTGAAACATTGATAGCCGGGCTAACATAGAGCTTATATACCACACTAATGGCTTCGTTGAGATAAGGCGTCGACTTGGATACTTCGGCCACCAGATGCAGATTGTCATCTGCGATATCATCGACCGTCAACTGATCACTTGGCTTGTCTACTGCCGCCGTTACCTCTATATCCAATGGAAGTGTTTTAAAGGTCTGTCCCGCGATTACAATGGTGGCCTGTGAGATTCTATATTTACCTCGGGCGGTAGGTGCCAGCGTATAGGAATAAGTTTTGGAAAAACTCCGGACACCATTGACCCATGAAGAACTGATGGATTGCGAGGGGCCCATAATTACCTGAAATCCTTCAAAGGCGGGAGGTACAAAATTATCCCCGTCCTTATTCATTTCGAAGTCTACCCTTAAGCGTTCATTGATGCCCAGCCTGTCTTTGCTGACCTTCATTTCAAATGTAACGGCATCAGCGTCCTGAGCTGCCAGCTTTTGTTGCGGCAGGAGCAGGGGTATTAGAAATAACAGATAAATGGTTATTGCCTGTTTCACCAATCCTTTTCATTTTTAACCTTCTGACCTCTCACTTTCTGAGCGTCTATTTTCTCCTGAACCTTTTTCTCTTCGTTCTGCATAGCCTCAAGAAGGTTTCTTATTTGCTGAGGCGACAGCTGATTGGGTCTGGGTGGTTTTTGATCCTCAGGTTGGTCACCAGGTTCAGGCTGCTTTTTTTCCTCCTTTTTCTCATCTCCCTCTCCTTCTTTATTCTCTTCCTTCTGATCCCCCTCATTCCCTTGATCCTTATTTTCCTCCGGCTCCTTTTCTCCCTTATTATCATCCTCCTTATCGCCGTCCTTCTCTTCCTGATTTTGATCTTTTTTATCCTTCTCGTCCTGATCTTTATTATCCTTATTGTCATCATTCTTTTGCTCGTCCTGCTGTTTCTTCAGCATTTCCTTGGCAAGCGCAAGATTATATCTGGTCTCCTCATCTTCAGGATCGTTGCGCAAGGCCTCTTTATAAGCTTCAACCGCTTTTTCATATTCCTTGCGCTTCATATATACATTGCCCATATTGTGATATGCCTTATGCTTTTCGGTTTTTTCTGCAGCCAGCTCCCCGGCTTCTTTGAATCGACCGAAGGCTTCCCCATAACTTTCCTTTTCATAATATGCGTTGCCTAAGTTATAGGGAGCCACTATATTTTCGCTACTTTTCGAAATCGCACGCCGGTAATCAACCTCGGCCTCAACAAAGTCATTTTCTGAAAGTTTCCTGTTGGCTTCCCAGGTCATGTTTCTGGATGCCTTTAAGGACTGTGCTTTTTCTTTTGCACCTTCCTGAGCGTTTAAGTTAAGGAAGGTCAGAACAATCATAAAAAAAGTCTTTTTCATTTTACCGTACATCCTTTTCATTAAAGAGATTTAATTTCTTCAGCCATTGTGTTTTCCTGTCCAACAGGAAGATATCTATAAACAGGAATAACAACCCGATACCCAGAAACCATTGGAATTGATCTTTGTATTCTGCGAATTGTTTGGCCTCAAATTCTTTCTTATCCATCCTGTTTAATTCTTCCTTTATCTGATCCACTACAGCTTCTGTATTACTTCCATTGATATATTCCCCATTGCCGTTTTCCGCAATATCTTGCAGAATGGCCTCATTTAACCTTGTGATAACCACCTCACCGTTAACGTCTTTTTTAAGCCGATCCACCACACCGTTTCGCTTGATTGGAATAGGTGCGCCTTTACTATTTCCGACGCCGATGGTAAAGATCCGTATGCCCTGATCTACAGCGAGCTCCACAGCGTCCAACGCGGAGTCACCTGAGTGGTCTTCCCCATCAGATACTACGAACAGGACCCGATTGGTTTGATCTTCATCGTCATAATAGGTGGCAGCGAGTTCGATGGCTTCGTTAATGGCTGTACCCTGAGAAGACAGCATATCTGTATTCATACTCTGAAGGAACATTTTGGCTGCTCCGTAGTCTGTTGTTATAGGCAATTGAGGGTAAGCCTGTCCGGCGTAGGCTATAATGCCAATTCGGTCACTGGCCAACTGGTTTATGATTTCCGAAACAAGACGTTTCGATTTTTCGAGTCTGTTCGGTGCAATATCCTCTGCCAGCATGCTCTTTGATACATCTATGGCGAAGACAATGTCTACTCCTTCCCTTTTCACAGTTTCCAATTGAGTTCCAATCTTAGGATTTACAAGCCCAAGGACAAGGAATGCAAGGCCAAACAGGAAAAAGATAAGCTTGAGAGTGGACTTAAAATTGGAGATATCCGGAGACAATCGTTTCAGTAAGGTAAGATCGGCAAAATTTCTTCGCGTCCTTTTCTTCCAGATTTGAAGACCGATAAAAAGCACGACCAAAACCGGAATAATGAAAAGGAGATAGAAATATATTCGTTCGTCTAACTGGATCATAGATTCTAATCGATTTTTCTGAAATCCTGCAAGCAGCAAAAGGGCCACAAGTACCTAATCTTAAATGAAACTCCTGAAAACTGTATTTCGTAAGACCCATTCCAGCAACAGCAAACTGCCTGCCAAAAGTACCCAGGGCCTGAATTTTTCTTCGTATTTATAATACTTAAATTCTTCTATTTCTGTTTTTTCAAGTTTGTTAATCTCGTCGTAAATGGCCTCAAGTTTTTCATTGTCTGTCGCCCTGAAATACTTTCCTTCTGTGGCACTGGCAATGGCCTTGAGTAATACTTCATCTATCTCTACCTGCCGCATACCATATCGGAAGGAACCGTCTGCATTGTAGGCAATAGGTGAAAGGGCATTTCCATTTGTACCAAGACCGATGGTGTAGGTCTTGATGCCGAACTCTACCGCGAGGTCCGCTGCAGTTTGAGGTTCAATGAATCCGGAGTTATTTACCCCGTCAGTCAGCAGAATGATTACTTTACTGATGGCCTTACTCTCTTTCAATCGGTTTACTGCAGTCGCCAGACCCATCCCGATGGCGGTGCCATCATTCAACTGACCGTATGTAATTTCCCTGAGGGCATTGAGCACTATGGACTTATCACTGGTAATAGGTGTTTTTGTAAAACTTTCACCTGCATAAGCCACCAGGCCAATCCTGTCACTGGGGCGCTTCTCAATAAAGTCTGCTGCCACTTCCTTTAATGCGGCAAGTCGGTTTGGTTTCAGATCCCTGGCAAGCATACTGGAAGATACATCAATGGCCATTACGATATCTATCCCCTTGGTTGTTTTGGTCCTTGTTGATATGTCCTCCGTCTGCGGTCTGGCCATAGCAACAATAATGGATGTAAGGGACAGCAGCCGAAGGATAAAGAGAATGGGTTTTAGTCTGGGCAGTATCTGATTGGGTAAAAATCCTCTGATACTTGAAATTTTGAGAGCGGGAGTCTCATCCCTGTGCTTAAAAAAATACCAAAGCATTGCCACCGGCAGCAATAAAAGCAGCCAAAAAAACTGTGGACTTGCAAATTCGATA
>JBGTMS010000074.1:0-8277 GCA_041743425.1 Zeaxanthinibacter sp.
ATCTTAATGCCCAAAGTTTCTCGGTAGGGAGTACTGAAAGCTGATCCATCATCATTGTGATCAGGAATGGTGGTCACTCCGGTCAGATCCTCAGAATTCAGCACAATGTAACTCCCCGGCCCATTACGTTGGATGGTATAAGCTTTGATGAGACCCTTGTAATCGGCTACATACAACCGTCCATCGGGGCCGAAGTCGAGCGCCGTCCCATTCGTTATGCTGGTAAAGCCATTGAGATTCAGCGTGTTTTGGGAAAAACTGATCTGTCCTCTTACGATACCCGTTAATAAGAAAATCAGAACACATGAGAAAAAAGCAAAATAACCCCTTCTACAATAGTAGTGTTTCATAGTCCATATACATTTTAGGTTATAGTGTTCGGGGTAATTCAGATGTAAATCTAAGTTGTTAAATACCAGCAGGCTAATCATTATTTATTTTTTCGATCAGCCTACCGGCTTCTTCGGCCAAAAGCAGAAAGTCGCTGCCTCTGGATGCCGTCATTCATAGAACTTAACGGACCATTATTCAGGTAAACTACAAAGGTATTTATGTAAGGGATTTGCCTGGAATCGCTTTAATTTTTAATGAATAGCTTCAGTCGGACCGGATCACCTATGTTAAATTCAAGGCTAAGGAAATAAAGCCCATCCCGTAAGGTACTGACAGGAATCTCAAATACATCCGGATCGGTTTCCTGTGTTTCCGCCTGAAAGGAGCCTATCAGACGCCCACTGCTGTCATGAAGGTAAATATTTTGAGGGACAACCTCTCCGGACAATCCCAGGAGGCGGACTACTGCCTCACCGGTTGATGCCGGATTTTCCAGAATAATGGCCGTCAATGGCCCAGCAGTCTCTAATACGGATATCGTAATGGTGGCGATGGAGGTTAAGCCGCCAGCATCCGTCACTGTCAGTACAACGATGTAATCCCCTGGTTCCTGGAAGGTGTAGACCGGGTCAGCTTCCTCTGATGTTTCGCCGTTTCCGAATTGCCAGTAAAATTGATCCAGGCCAAAGTCGTCCATGGACTGGCTGCCTGTAAAGCTGATTTGCAGGGGGGCCTCGCCGCTGGTGGCATTTACATCAATTATGGCTATGGGAGCCTCATTTTCGACTTCCCCGACAGTGATTGAGATGGTAGCAACAGAGGCATTACCCGTATCGTCTGTTACCGTGAGTGTGACGTTATAAGTTCCCTCTGTACCATATATATGCACCGGATTTATTTCTACCGAAGTAGTGCCATCCTGAAA
This sequence comes from Zeaxanthinibacter sp., assembly GCA_041743425.1. Taxonomy (GTDB): domain Bacteria; phylum Bacteroidota; class Bacteroidia; order Flavobacteriales; family Flavobacteriaceae; genus JTS-RE37. Next base: position 1,259 of record JBGTMS010000074.1, read on the forward strand.
ATCCCAGAGATATGCTGTTATTTCACTGTCATCGTACGAATTTGATCCGCTGAATTGCACAGTCAGTGGAGCAGTACCACTTACAGGGGTCGCCTCCGCGACAACTACCGGTGGTAAATCCTCCTCCTCCGCTGTTACGGTAATAAGGACTGTATCCGTATTAATTTGGCCGTTGGTATCAGTCACGCTTAACAGCACACTATATTGTCCCGGAGTGGTGAAGATATATACCGGATCTGCTATGGAGGAAGTAGCTCCCTGATCCATAAATTCCCAGGAATAGGTGGCTATACCAAGGTCATCGGTCGAGTTGCTTCCGGTGAATTGCACCTCAAGTGGTGCGGTACCGGTGATGGGAATTGCCTCGGCCAGGGCAACCGGGGGAAGATCAGGGGCGGCACTCACGGTAATTTCAACTGTGGCACTATCACTTAAACCACCGGCATCAGTTACCGTTAACTGCACGGTATAGATACCCTCTGTAAAAAAGGTGTTCTCCGGATCGGGATCCGGGGATCCGCCACCATCCATAAAATCCCAGGCATAGGTAACTATGCCCGTGTCATCTGTAGAGGTGTTGCCTGTGAAACTGACTAGCAGAGGTGCCGTTCCGATTATTGGAGATGCTGTTATTTGTGCCACCGGTGGCGCATTTGGCGGTTCCGTAACTTCAATGGAAAGCGTGTTGGAGTCCGTATTCCCGTCGTTATCTTCGACAGTGAGCGTGACAATATAGTCTCCGGGTTCCGTAAAAATATGTACGGGGTCAGCCGTCGCATTCGTTGGGCTACCGTCGCCAAAATCCCATAAGTAGCTAATCACTCCTACGTCATCCACAGATTCGCTGCCTGTAAAATTTACCTCAAGAGGCGCATCTCCGCTGAATGGAGTGGCACGGGGGATGGCCGTAAGTTGAAGTGTTTCAGATATGTTCCAAATAAATTGAACTGACTCGGAAGCCGGGATTGCTGCCCCGTCCATGACAGTTACCGTGACCTCGTACGGACTGTTCTCGGCCGCTCCGGCTCCTCCACCGGAAATGGAAGACGGAGGAAGCGCGGATAACTGTGAGCTGTTATAGTCGGGGCCGTCCACCCTGTATAATGCGACCCTGTCTATAGCATGCCCTATGGAACGCTCTGAAATTTCCATGGTATAGGTTCCCGGATTCACAAACCAGACAAAGACGTCATGTGGGTCATTGTCGCTGGCTTTGGCCTGCCAGCTATACGTTTCCGGAGACCCTCCGCTCCTGTAAATTTTTAGGTACCCATTACTACCGGCACCTTCCGGATCTGTCGCAGGGGTCACCCTGCTGCTACCCCTCGGGAACACAATATTGGTCTGGGGTCCCTGCAGGTTATTGATGAGGGTCGCTTCATCAGAGACTGCCCCCTGAAAACCAAAAAACCATACATCGTTATTATTGGGAAACCTCAGCCAGTTGTCGTTTTCCTCAGTTGAATCCAAACCGCTGAATAAGCTGTTCCAGTTAAATCGGTAGACCCCCGGGGTGCTGATCTCAATTTCATAGGGAATGGTCCCGCCGCTTTGGTTGTTAAAGCTATCTGTCCCCGGAATGATACCCGCAGTTCCTCCAACATTGGTAACACTCCAGTTAGGCACTATAGTTCCGGATTCAGCCTCAATGATGACCACTCCGTTAGATTCCATATAAGCTCCGTTACTTCCCGATCCATCAGAAATGGTTCCACTTATCACCCCGGTATTCGGATTGATGGACAAATTGGGGGGCAATCCTGTAGCACTATAGGTCAGGTTCCCTGTTCCAGCCGCGTCAATGCCAAGATTGACGGCATCTCCCTCTACATGGTACTGGTCGCCTGGATTGGTTACTTCCAGGCCTCCGTCTCCCGAGGTAGAAAGCAGAATATTCAAAGTAGAAGAAGCGCCATACGCAATGGTCAGGACCGCATTGCGGTTTTCGCCTGATCCTGTCAGTGTAATTTCCAAAGAACGTGAACTTTCCGGAAGGATCAACCCATTCTCCAGCGCTCCTGAAGTTAGTGTGAAGTCAGAGGCGTCCGGGCCGCTGATTGACATGGAGCGGATATAGGCTGCTACGTTTCCTCCGCTAAGTTCCAGGTTAAAGCTTTGTGTCCCTGCATTTTCAAAGAGAACAGATTCCGGGGCATCAAGGGTGCCAGCCACACTGGCCTCCCCTACCGGCGAATTTGTTCCGTAGAACTCCATATTCTGCTGATTACCCCCACCTCTGGCCGGGGAACCGGCAAGGAGGAATACCCCTTGCCCGGAAGCAATGGCCTGAGTCCCATGTCGCTCAAAATTCAAATCGGATAGCCGCTGCCAGGTCTGAGTGCCGGGATCATAGGCTTCGGTAATTTTAAGGGCATCATCCGTATTTACGCCATAAACGTCTTCATTCTGAACCTCACCACCAATGATTAGCAATCGTCCGTCAAAGTTAACCGCAGTGGCGGCTCCTCTCGGGGTAGGAATATTCTGGCTTGCTGGCAGTGAACTCCAGGTGGCTGTATCAAAGTTATAAACATCCACTTCCGGAATTGTGGGCGCAAAGACACCCCCCGCACCTCCGGATAAGCGACCTCCGGCCAGGTAAAGGCTGTTCCCTATAACAGCTGAATGGAAATGATCCCTGGATCGCGGTAAATTTCCCAGCACGGTCCATTCTCCGGTGAGCGGATCATACGAATCAAACCAGTTTACAAATCCCCCGTTATGCCCTATTGTGTTACCCCCCGAAATATAAAATTTGTTATTATAAACGGACAGGCCTGTGGAACCTCTTCTCCTCCCCACCGGTATAAGTGGCCCCTGTATCCATGATTCAGTTGTCGGATTAAAGATCCATATGCGTTCCTCAGGCAATTCATTGGGAAAACTGTTATCTTTAAAGGCGCCTATGATCCAGATAAGACCCTGGTATTCCGTCGCCTGAAAATGGTTGAATGATGCTGGGGCAGAATTGACCAATGATTCCCAGCTGTCATTGTCATAATCATAAACATCGATGGTCTGGCTATTTTCCCTCCCCCCCATAAGGTAGAACTTATCCCCTGCCTGAACAAAGGAACATTCGTGTCTTGCCGTGTAGTTCTCATCTTCGTTAACGAGGGTCCAGGTCTGAGCGCAAGCAGGCGAAACAACCCCCAGCAGGACCAGTAGTAACAAATACATGGAGGGCATCGCCTCGATCAAAGGCATATTCCGGAATAGAACTTTCATGGGAATCAGTTTAAGAGTTATACCCCTCATATAATGGAGAAACAGGCGTTTAAAGATAGGTCGTTTTGGGTAGTATCAAAATTGTATTTCTGCTATTTCGTTCAGGGAAGAAGGTTTTCCGATAAAGTGCAGTCTGTATAAGTGAGTGGATGACTCTCTTGGTTGATTGGGAGATTGGGAGATTTGAAGTTCAAATTTTTCAATGTAGAATTGGTGTATGAAGAATGAATAAAAAAGTTGGCATTCAGGACCCAAGGTTAAGAGCAACATCTTTTAATTAAATCCAAAAAAACAATTCCCCGACCCTAAAGGGTGTTGTTTTTTCTACCTTAAGATTGTTTATCCCAATTTTCCCTCCCTTTAGGGCTGGGGAAAAGAAAAATCCAGCTTCATTGGCCTATCCATTATTCAACTTATAATAACTTACACTTATTTCAAACTGACTTCTGCCTACTCCGCCAAACGGCAGATTCGGCAGGCAGGTGGTTCATTTCATTACTGTGATGTTAAAAGTTCCCCTTTTCTTTTAACGAGGGGTGTCCGCCAGGGCGGACGGGGAGATCAAGGGATAGACTATTTAGCCCACCGTCTTCGCAGACGCGAAGCCACCTCCCTTTAAAAAAAAGGAGGAACCTTTGCTTTGTTTTTGAAGGGACCCGAAGGATTTAAAGTCGAAAATCATCTAACCCTTACCGTAAAGGGCAATAATTTTCTCTGTCAGTGCAATTTTTATAGGATTTTTCCGCCCTTTTAGGGTTGGGGAAAAGAAAAATCCAGCTTCATTGGCTTATCCATTATACAAGTTATAATAACTGACACTTGTTTCTAACTTCCTCCTCCCTGCTCTGCCTTTAGGCAGCTTTGGTTCATTCTATTCAAGTGCCTTACTGTATCAATAAGATACAAATAAAAAAGGGGTTTGCGCCGTAGCGCAAACCCCCTGAAAATTTTTCGCCTGAATGGCTAATTCTTAATAAGTAATTTGATCAACAGCGGATCCCCCTGGTTCATCTCCAGTCCCACAAAATACAAGCCATCCCTGAAAGTTCCTACGGGTATCTCAAAAACTCCCGTGGATTGGAGCACTTGCTGGGCGTCAAAGGACGCAATCAACCTGCCACTGGAATCATGCAGATAAATTTGCAGGACCACCAGTTCGTCAGGTTTATTGATCACCTGAATCTTTGCAATGCCATCCTTGCTCGGATTTTCTGTTATAATTCCGCGGATTCCGCCTTCCGTCCCATCGGTGAAAATGGTTACGGTAGCAGTGTCAGTAAATCCATCAATATCTGCGACCGTCAGGACGACTTCAAATTGCCCGGCTTCCGTAAACACATGAACCGGATCTGCTACGTCAGACGTACTTCCATCCCCAAAATTCCATGAATAACTGACAATCCCCAGATCATCGGTGGAATTGCTTCCGATAAAAGTGACTTCAAGAGGAGGGGCACCCGCTGTGGGGTTCGCCTGGATGACAGCGACAGGCGCGTTGGTACCCCCTTCACCCACTGTAATAGTTACAATAGCAGTGTCTGTAAGCCCTTCAACATCCGTTACTGTCAGGAGTACATTGTAAACGCCTTCAGCAGTAAAGGTGTGCTCAGGATCAGCTTCGGTGGAAGTCCCGGTACCATCCATGAAGTCCCAAAGATAAGTGACTTCGCTCTGTGCATCCGTGGAGTTGCTTCCGGTAAATTGTACTTCCAATGGAGCAGTTCCGGTAACCGGAGTCGCTTCGGCCACGGCTACAGGAGGTCCGTTGGTATTGGAAAGTACGATTACAGAGGATTCGCCATTTGCGTAATTCACCGTAAGAACCGCATTCCGGTCTGCACCGGTCCCTGTGAGTTCTACTGACAGGGTATGCGTGCTATTGGCAGCAAGTAATTGATTTATCAGTTCCCCCTCCACAATCTGAAAGGCCGCTGCATCCGTGCCGGTTATGGTCATAGAAGTCACAAATACTCCTACATTGCCCGCTGTAACGGCCAGCAATATATCTTCTGTCGCGCCATCTTCTATCAACACACCGGAAGGGGCATCTACAAAACTCGCCACGCTGGGGGTGCCAACTGCTGCGTCCGCTCCATAGTATTCCATATTTTTTTGATTCCCGCCTCCTCGTAAAGGTGATCCTGAAGTAATATAAATCCCACTGCCTGAGACGATCGCCTGTGTCCCGTGCCTGGGGGAGTTGAGGGATGCCAGGGTACTCCAGCTCTGAGCTACCGGATCGTAAGATTCGGTGGTTGCCAATGAAGGGCCGGCCACCAGCGTTTCCCCTCCAATCACTACAAGATTTCCGTTAAAATTCACAGCAGAAACACCAGCGCGTTGGGTAGGGATATTTTGTCCCGCCGGCAGTGTACTCCAACTGCCTGTTGTCAGGTTATAGACGTCCACCTGAGGAATGGTCGGGCTAAACACCCCGCCTGGTCCTCCGGTCAGACGACCCGCTGCCAGATACATATTATCACCAATTTTGACGGCGGCAAAGTGATCCCTCGCTCTTGGGGCGTCATCGAGGGCGGTCCATTCACCGGTTGCAGGGTCATATTCATCAAGAAAGGCTACATATCCTCCGGAATGGCCCAGCGTATTTCCGCCTACAATATAAAATTTATCATTATGAACTACCACCCCAGCGCCGCCCCTTCTTCTTGCCGCGGGTATTTCAGGTCCCTGTATCCAGACCTGAGCGACAGGGTCAAATGCCCAAATAAATTCTGCGGGTGTTTCATTGGGATATACATTGTCCTGAAACGCCCCTATCACCCAGATCAACCCCTGATATTCAGTAGCCTGAAAATGGTTGAATTCCTCGGGTGCCGAATCCGGCAGTGCCGTCCAAATATCGGAGGTATAGTCATAAATTTCAACAGTCTTTGAATTTTCCCGTCCCCCCATCAGGTAAAATTTGTCTCCCGCCTGAACAAAGGAATTCTCATGGCGTCCGGTATAATCTTCACTTTCATCCTTGTTGAACCACGCCAGTGTAGCTCCTATATTCCATACAAACGAAATCGTTTCGGCATCGGCATTCACGCCATCACTGTCATCCACGGTAATGATTACATCATAGGGACTACCTGCTCCGGCGGAGGCATCCACAGTGCCGCCGATCTGACCGTTGGTGGGTTCAATGGTTATTCCGGGAGGCAGGCCGCTGGCCGCATAACTCAGGTTGCCGTCCCCGCCAAGGGCCATCACTCCAAGGCTGCCATCGAGCTGTTGCCCTGCATCCGTTAATTGATTGTCTACTGGAAATATATAGATAGGAAGCTGATCATCCGCAACATCTAAAATTTCAATCCCATTGATGAGTGGATTTTCTGCAGGGCCATGAGGGAAAGTGATATCGAGTGTCCCGTCAGTGACCTCTACCCCATGAGTAATAACCGTACCTACCTCATGGCCAAATTGGCCGGATAAGTCGATTTCGCTAAGTGCGGGATACCCTAGTCCCTCAATGTCCACCTCAAAAATCCGTTCCCCGGGATCGTTGGTGCCGTTAAATCCATTCCCCATATAGAGCCTTACTTCATATACCCCGCTGGCAGGTACAGGAAAAGAATAGGTCATATTCGGTGGATTGACATTCTGGTCAAAGCGTTCCGTATCAAAAATGCTTACCGGTGTGGTAGCCTGATTTACTGCTGCCGAATAGGAGGTCATCCCGAAGCTACCCGAAGAATTGCTGCCTGCCTGTGAAAGATAGGCAGAGGGCGTTGTCTTGGTATCCGCTTCCCAGTTGGGATTCGAATCTATGGAAGCGATGGCCGGAC
>JBGTMS010000075.1:0-2330 GCA_041743425.1 Zeaxanthinibacter sp.
GTGCTGCATGATGTAGCGAGAGTTGAACCAGCAGGGGTAACTAATCTTTGGATATTAGACAATGAAGGAAACCACATAGAATTAGTTGAGCCTATCAAGAAATAGGAAAAAGCTGTGCCTAACACTATGCACCCGCCAGCCGGGGGAAATGAGAGCCTGAACATTAGTCGCTCCAAGTCAGAATGCTGATACTCGGAAGATCAGAGCAAACAATCCCGGCCTGACGGCTGAAAAGATCGTTAGAAGTAATGCAAAATATCCTTCTATAGAAAATGAATTATAAAAGTGAATGAGAAAGATAATCTATTATGTTGCAACTTCAATTGACGGTTTAATTTCGGGCCAGGATGATGATATTAGTGGATTTGCTCAAGAAAGTAAGGGAGTGGATAAATATTTAATGGATTTAAAGGCATTTGACACTGTAATAATGGGTAGAAAAACCTATGAATTTGGATATAAATTCGGACTCAAACCAGGTGAACCTGCTTATCCGCATATGAGGCATTATATATTCTCAAGAACATTAAAATTTGACAATCCGAATGACAAGGTAAAGGTTTGTAATATTGACTTAAAAATTGTTAAAAATCTAAAAGATCAGGAAGGAATAGATATTTACCTCTGCGGTGGTGGTGAATTTGCCGGGTGGCTTCTTGATAATGAAATGATTGATGTATTAAAAATAAAACTCAACCCTTTGATACTTGGCAAAGGAGTTAAAATTTTTGGTTCTTCAGCGAAACAACACAAATTGAGTCTATTGGAACAGGAGATGTTTGATTATGGACTTCAGATAATAACCTACAACATTGAATATTGAATAGAAAAATAAACATACCCAAAACCGAAAGAAGATGTGTCTGACCATTTCCATTGCCCTCATTTCATTGCCCTGGGGCGGTTCGCCGCTGCGATTTAAACCCAGGGCAATGGAATGGGTAGGTTATTATTTCAGCAGACCCTTAATGCTTCTTTCTGCTGTGCTAAGTGGTTGGCTTATACTCAGCTTTCCATATTTTTTACAAGCCCAAACCGATCCATTCATCTTTGAACGATTTTCTACAGAAGATGGGCTGCCGAGTAATACAATCCTGGACATTGTACAAGACCATGAAGGGTATATTTGGTTGGCTACTGAGGATGGATTAGTGCGGTATGATGGGTATAAGTTTCTAAACTATCGGAGCATTCCGGGGGACTCCACTTCTTTATCCCAAAATCGGGTTGAAAAATTGTACGTAGATTTTACCGGGGATATATGGGTGGGCAGTAAAACAGGCCTTGATCGTTATAGCCTGGATTGCGACTGCTTTATGCGGTATTCCTCTCACGCATCTGCGCCCAATAATCAACAAGCAGGACAAATCAATGCCTTCGCAGAAGACCGGGATAACAATCTTTGGATTGGTACCCAGGAAGGGGGGCTATTTCGCTACGAGCGGGAAAGCGGGCAGTTTACCCGATTTTTGAATGACTCCAACAATCCAAATAACCTTTTGAAGGACGAAGTGCGGGTGCTTTTGGTCGACAAAAACAATCATCTCTGGATTGGTACCGGAGAGCCGTTCGATGCTGCTATTTCGGGTGGTGGGCTTGTTCGGATAGATTTACAAACGGGCAGCACTAAACGCTTTTTGCACGATCCGGCTAATCCCAATAGCCTGATTGATAACCGCGTCTCTGCGCTTATGGAAGACCAGGAAGGGAAATTATGGGTCGGGACTTCCCAAAGTGGCCTCCATTACTATGATCCAGAAAAGGAGGAATTCATTCGAATGATGCTTGATACTGCCGCTGCTAATTCTTTATACGCTCCCCAAGAGGAAATGGGCTTATGTTCTTCCTGCCCGCATGTCAGATTTATTCATCAAGACCAAGACGGTAAATTTTGGGTAGGAACTTATAATGGAGGAGTATACCATTTTGATCCTTTTACTAAAAAATTAAGCCATTATGCGCATGATCCTGCTGATCCCGGCAGTTTAGGCTCTGACCAGGTTTGGTCTTTTTTGCAGGACCGTCAGGATCGGGTATGGATCGGTAATCTTCCGGGAGGGCTTCATAAGGTGGACCCCTCCTTGCATAAGTTCAAGGTATACACCCATGACGCGGAAAATCCAACAAGCTTATCCATTGATCATGTCATGGGGATTTATGAGGCACCCCGGGAACCTGGAATCATCTGGCTGGGAACCCGCGGAGGTGGCCTCAACCGGCTGGATGCAGAGACGGGGCGATTTCAACATTTTCGTCACCAACCGAAGAATAAGCATAGCATCGGCAGTGATATGGTGTGGACGACTTATGAAGATAGTAACGGAACATTT
>JBGTMS010000076.1:0-27453 GCA_041743425.1 Zeaxanthinibacter sp.
GGAATCAAGGAAGGGGAATCCGCCGCTGTAAACGAGATCCTCGCGGTGATCGGACCTGAGGGAACAGATGTTAACTCGGTGCTGAAATCGAAATCAACCAAATCTGAGCCTGCTGCCTCCAAGAAAGAAACGAAAGGCCCAGATAAGGATAATGAAGGCTCTGAAGCGGACAGCACTCCGTTGACGGAAAAGTCGGCCAGCCATGAACAGCGGATATTTGCTTCGCCACTTGCCAGGAAAATGGCGGAGGATAAGGGTATAGAAATCGCGGACCTCAAGGGTTCAGGGGATAATGGACGGATTGTCAAGCGCGATGTTGAGAATTATAAACCTTCTGAAAAAAAGGAGACCACCGAAAGCAGTTCACAGCAGAAAGGGGCACCTGCTAAAGAGGCAGAGTTGCCGGATGTGGCAGGCAAAGAAAGCAGCGAGGAGGTGAAAAATTCGCAAATGCGCAAGGTTATCGCCAAACGCCTCGCAGAATCTAAATTCAGTGCACCTCATTACTACCTTACCATAGAAGTGGCTATGGATACGGCACAGGCATCGCGTGAAAGTATCAATCAAATGCCCGATACTAAAGTATCCTTCAATGATATGGTGGTCAAGGCATGTGCCCTGGCTCTAAAAAAACATCCACAGGTGAATACCACCTGGAACGGGGATACAACCCGCTATAATCATCATGTGCATGTAGGAGTAGCTGTCGCTGTCGATGAAGGGCTGGTGGTTCCTGTACTGAAATTTACCGATCAGATGAGTCTTACAAAGATTGGAACTGCGGTCAAAGACCTGGCAGGTAGGGCGAGGAATAAGAAGCTGACCCCAGCGGAAATGGAGGGAAGCACTTTTACGGTTTCCAATCTGGGTATGTTTGGCATTCTTGAGTTTACCTCAATTATTAATCAGCCAAATTCAGCGATCTTATCGGTAGGTGCTATTGTGCAGAAACCGGTGGTTAAAAACGGTGAGATTGTTATAGGAAGTACAATGAAACTGACACTTGCCTGTGATCACAGGACGGTGGACGGAGCTACCGGGGCGCAATTTTTGCAAACTTTAAGAACCTATCTGGAAAATCCCGTAACCATGCTTGCCTGAAGGGTTGATTTAACTCAGGATACGGCAGCGTCTGACACGAAGACAAGGTATCCCTTTTCACAAAGGATGCCTTCTGTTTTTTTTAACGCAGTACCGATATGAGATTTACGTTTTTTATTATCCTTTCGGCATTGATCCTCGGATGTGGAGCTACGGCCGGTACCGTCCGTCAAAAGTCTGATATTGTTTCAGGCCCCGAAGGAGTCAAGGGAAGGATCCCATTCCCTTCCGACAGTTCCCTCACTGAAAGCAAAATGCTGATGCCACCTCCCGTACCAGTATTCTCCGATGACGTGAGAATGAAAGGTATTGTAAATTTTCTGGCCTCCGATCAGCTGAAAGGCAGGGATCCGGGGACGCCCGGGATGGAGGAGGCCGTTGCATTTCTTGAAAATACTTTCCGGCAAAACCGGGTGAAGCCTTATTTTGATTCCTACCTGGATACGATCCTTGCCGTGGGTAAACCCGCCTATAATATTTTAGGGGTCATTGAAGGTACCGACAGACGCCTGAAGGAAGAATATATAATTATTGGCGCACATTATGACCACATAGGTTTGGTGTTGGCCGAAAACGGAGATTCAATCGCCAATGGCGCCAATGACAATGCTTCAGGCACGGCGACGGTTCTGGAATTGCTCCGCTATTTCAGCAATGCCCGGGCAAATAAAAGGAGCCTGATCTTTGTCCTCTTCAGCGCAGAAGAACAAGGATTGCTGGGTTCCCGGCATCTGGCTGCCAGGTTAAAGGCTGAGGGCATAGATCTGTATACCGTGCTTAACTTTGAGATGACGGGTGTACCCATGACTGGAAAAGATTATCTCCTTTTTGTAACCGGATATGAAATGTCTAATCTGGCACAAATTTGTAACTTATATGCAGGGAAAAACCTCATTGGCTTCTTACCTACCGCCCGTGATTTCAATCTGTTTCAGAGATCGGACAACTTTCCTTTCCATGAGATATTTAAGGTTCCTTCCCAGACATTCTGCACTTTTGATTTTACCAATTACAGGTACTACCATAAATCAGGAGATGAGGCGTCTGAATTGGACTTCTTTCATATGGCGAATGTGGTAAATAACCTTATCCCGGTCATTGAAGGAATTTCAAGTTCTCCAACCAGGGAAATACGCTACAACTAATGGCCAATGTAATCATTACGGGCGCGAGCAGAGGAATTGGCTTTGAACTGGTCAGGTTATTTGCCCGTGACGGGCACGAAGTCCTGGCGATCTCAAGGAATACGGCATCTCTGGACAGCCTTAATAACCCGCTTATCACCACTTTTTCCCTGGATCTGGCCGAAACGGAAGCCGGAACGCATTTGAGTGAGCACCTGAAACGAAAAGTTCGGCCGGTAGATATTCTGATCAATAATGCAGGTAATTTGTTGCGGAAACCCTTTTTGGAGACCAGTGCGGAAGAATTCGAGATGGTTTACCGTGTAAATGTCTTCGGTCTGGCCGCGGTCACTCGCGCTGTTATACCATCCATGCCCGTAAATGGTCATGTCGTCAGTATCAGTTCTATGGGCGGGGTACAGGGGAGTGCCAAATTTCCAGGACTCAGTGCCTATAGTTCAAGCAAGGCCGCCGTGATTACCCTGACAGAACTCTGGGCAGAAGAATTTAAAGATAGCGGCCCGTTTTTTAATGTTCTGGCCCTGGGAGCGGTGGAAACGGAAATGCTGGCGGAGGCCTTCCCGGGATACAAGGCTCCTGTATCGGCGGGTAAAATGGCTGCCTACATCATGGATTTTGCCCTTAACGGTCATTCCTTTTATAATGGAAAGCTGCTTCCGGTTTCCAGTACCACCCCGTAACAGAGACCTGCGAGAACACTCTTAGGGCAGCATCCGACAGTGCATGGTCCTTCTGTGGCAGGGAAATATGCCATTGGATCCCTGAGGCAAATGGATAAACCCTATTTTTGTAAGAATGAATTCGATCCTTCAAAAATATGTACCTGAAAAAGCAGTGGCGCCCTGTTATAACCTTATCAAAAAGTATGAGGTTCATTTGAAGGTCGTCAATGAAAGGGTTACTCGCCACGGTGACTATCGCAAACTGCCTGACGGAGGCCATCAGATCACTGTCAACGCTTCTGCCAACAAATATCAGTTCCTGATTACGCTGATTCATGAAATTGCTCACCTGGTTGCCTTTCAAACCTGTGGAAAACGAATAAAGCCCCACGGTAAAGAGTGGAAACACATGTTTCAGCACATGATGCTTCCTTATCTGCGCCCTGATGTTTTCCCGTCTGATTTGCTGGGCCCTCTGGCCAGACATTTTAAAAATCCCCGCGCCAGCAGTTGCACAGATGCCACCTTATCCCTGGCTCTGAAACGATATGATCCAAATGATGACAAAACCTTTATTTTCGAGTTAGCTGCCGGGAGTATATTCCGGATTTATAATGGGAAGGTTTTCAAGAGAGGTAACAGGAAGGTGAAGCGATATGAATGTGTCGAAGTAAAGACGGGCAGGATGTACCTTTTTCAACCGAATGCAGAAGTGGAATTACTTAGCGATACAATACGATGAAAGACAATTACTTTGCACTCATAATGGCAGGAGGTGTCGGTTCCAGATTCTGGCCCTTAAGTACAAAAGCTTATCCCAAGCAATTCCATGATATGCTCGGCACCGGTAAAAGCCTGCTTCAGCAGACCTTTAATCGACTCCAGCACTTCATACCATCACAGAATATCATGATCCTTACCAATGAAAGCTATGCCGATCTGGTGATGGAGCAACTTCCGGCTATCTCAGAAGAACAGCTAATCCTGGAACCTGCAATGAGAAATACGGCCCCTTGTATTCTTTATGCCTCCTTAAAAATCCAGAAAAAAGATCCGGACGCTGTGATGATTGTAGCGCCCAGTGATCATTGGATCGAGGATGAGTCTGCATTCGCCAGGGACGTTCTCACCTGTTTCTCTATGTGTGAAAAGCAAAAAGCCCTCTGCACTTTGGGCATTACGCCCACATTTCCCAATACGGGATTCGGTTACATTGAATATTTGAAGCAAGGGGATGAACCCATTAAGGAAGTCCTGCAATTCAGAGAAAAACCGGATTACGAGACCGCCAGGAATTTTCTGGAACAAGGCAATTTTCTTTGGAATGCCGGAATCTTTATCTGGGGGGTTAATACCATTGTCACCGCTTTTCAGGAATACCAACAGGACCAGTATGAATTGTTTGAACAAGGCCATGCTCTTTTAAATACACCAGAGGAGCGGGAATTCATAAAACAAACGTATCCGGAGGCTTCTAACCTTTCCATAGATTATGCCATTTTGGAACGGTCTGATTCCATTTTTGTCCTTCCTGCTTCTTTTGACTGGAATGACCTGGGTACCTGGGGTTCCCTTTACGACAAACTTGAGAAAGATCCGGACAGCAATGCGGTAGTAAACGCTTCTGTTGTGAATTATGATGCCACGGGGAATATCATCAGATCGCCCAAAGGCAAACTTGTCGTGATTGACGGGATCAATGACTATATTATCGTAGACAAGCCGGAGGTACTTCTGATCATGCCAAAATCTAAGGAACAGGACATCAAAAAGGTTCTCGAGGATGTAAATAAAAAATTCGGACCGCCCTATATATAACCAATGAGTGAGGAACCAGAAAAAGAGTTTAATAGCCATGAGAATACGGTCGAGGGGAGCAGGGAGGAAGTTAAGAAGGATCTGAAAGGACTTTTTGGAAGCAGTAGAAAATTTATAACCGAGTTACTCGACATTCGCCAGAATACCGATCAGGATGCAACCAGAGAAGCTATCATAGCAGATATTCCTTTTAAGGGCCATACCTCCTGGATTTTAATTTGCTCTATCTTTATCGCGTCCGTCGGCTTAAACGCTAACGCCACCGCAGTGGTCATTGGCGCCATGCTGATTTCCCCTCTGATGGGTCCCATCCTTGGGATTGGTCTGTCGCTGGCAATTAACGATATAGACACTTTGCGGCGGTCGTTGAAGAATTTTGCCGTCATGGTCATCCTCAGTGTTCTTACCGCTTATCTTTTCTTTACCGTTTTCCCATTGAGAGATGAATCTTCCGAACTTCTGGCCAGAACAGCTCCCGATATACGTGATGTTCTCATCGCTTTTTTTGGCGGCCTTGCACTGGTCATCGCACGGGCAAAGAAGGGCACAATTGCCAGTGTTATCTTTGGTGTGGCCATCGCTACCGCCCTTATGCCACCGCTATGCACAGTTGGATTCGGTCTTGCCATTGGCAATCTCAGCTACGCCGGTGGTGCCCTGTACCTTTTTACCATCAATACCATCTTCATCGCCCTGGCAACATTTCTCGTATTGAAATTATTGAAGTTTCCCATGGTACGCTATGCCAATTCCAAAAGGAGGCGCCTGATTGCAAGGGTGGCTTCCCTGGTGGCCATTGCCGTGATGATCCCTGCCGGATATACCTTTTATCTTGTCATTGAAGAATCCCTCTTTAAAAAACAAGCAGGGCGGTTTCTGAAGGAAACGATCGGACGCTATCAGTTTGCCGGCTCCGGGCGCTATCTCGAAGATTTTACCACTGTAGAGTACAACCAGGGAACCAATTCCCTTATTGAGGTGGTAGTGATGGGTAATGAGATCATACCGGAGAATGTCATTGCTACCTGGATAGGAAACAAAAATGAATTTGCGCGACTTAAATCGGCCGATCTCAAGATCATTCAGGGCGCAAGAAGTGAAAGTGAGGATGAATTGAAATACGTGAGGGAACTTTATGAGTCTAATAAGGCAGAGTTGAGTAACAAAGATGACCGCATTGAGTTATTGGAGGCAGAATTGGCCAGTTTGAGCAAATTGACCACTACCCAAATTCCTTTCATGGAAATCGCCCGGGAAGCCAGGGCCAGTTATGATAATTTATCTGCTATGGGTTTTTCCTATGTGGTGTCCACAGATTTCAATAAAACAGATACCATTCCGGTATTTGAAATATCCTGGAAAGACGAAAGTAATGCGCAGGCGATAGAAAATGATTCCCAGCGTTTGCAGCAATGGCTGAAACTCCGGATAAAAAATGAAAAGGTGAGGTTAAAATCCGTGGCAAACTAGTCCCGCTCTTCCAGGTACATCTGCCTTACTTTTTTAAACAATTCAGAAGAATAAACAAAATTGGTTACCGCTTCGTTGTCTGTTTTAAAAATTTCTTTGTTGGATCCCTCCCATTCCTTAATGCCGTCCTTCAGAAAGATGATCTTTTCCCCAATCTCCATCACAGAATTCATGTCATGGGTATTGATAATCGTAGTAATATCATATTCCTGTGTAATTTCCTGAATGAGGTTGTCTATAAGAATGGCCGTCTTTGGATCCAGGCCGGAATTCGGTTCATCACAAAAGAGATATTTCGGGTTCATCACGATAGAGCGGGCAATTGCTACCCTCTTCTGCATCCCCCCTGAGATTTCTGCGGGATACTTATCATGCGCATCGACAAGGTTGACCCGTTTCAGGACAAAATCGACGCGGTCCTTCATTTCGGATTTCGATTTTTTAGTGAACATATCTAATGGAAACATCACATTACCTGCCACCGTCATAGAATCAAATAAGGCGCTTCCCTGGAAAACCATACCCATTTCCTGACGGAGATCGCGTTTTTCGTCCCCGGTCAATTCCGAGTAAGGCCTCCCCTCGTACGAAATGGTCCCTTCATCCGGAAAGATCAGGCCGAGAAGGCATTTCATAAAAACGGTTTTCCCTGATCCGCTCTGACCTATGATAAGATTTGTTTTCCCTTTCTCAAATTTGGCAGTGATACCCTTTAGAATATGGGCTTCGCCGAAAGATTTTTGTAGGTTATCAACTGTGATCATCAACCAAGGAGTAATTGTGTCAGTATACCGTTTAAAATGATGATCACCACGCTCGTCCATACAAAGGCAGTGGTACTGGCCTTACCCACTTCAAGAGCCCCT
Organism: Zeaxanthinibacter sp.; assembly: GCA_041743425.1. Taxonomy (GTDB): domain Bacteria; phylum Bacteroidota; class Bacteroidia; order Flavobacteriales; family Flavobacteriaceae; genus JTS-RE37. Next base: position 7,063 of record JBGTMS010000076.1, read on the forward strand.
CCCTTCATATAATACCCATGGAAGGAAGGTACAGTGGCAATTACCAGGGCAAACACCAGCGATTTGATAAGAGAATAAGTTACATGAAAAGATATGAAGTCGAGTTGTAAGCCTTCCACAAAATCCGCACTGGAAGTATGGCCACCAAATACCGCGGCCATCCAACCACCGAAAATACCTACATACATAGCAATAGAGACTGCAAAGGGATAAAGCAGCATGGCAATGATTTTTGGAAAAACCAAATAATTGAGTGAATTGACGCCCATAATCTCCAGGGCATCTATCTGCTCGGTCACCCGCATTGTTCCAATGCTTGACGTAATATAGGAGCCCACCTTACCTGCCATGATGATGGAAGTAAAAGTAGGAGCGAATTCAAGAATGACGGATTGTCTGGTAGCAAACCCTATCAGATTTTTGGGAATCAAAGGATTGGTCAGATTGAGAGCCGTCTGAATAGCTACCACGCCGCCAATAAAAAAGGAAATGAAAATGACAATGCCCATCGATCCAAAGATGAGTTCATCAATTTCCTTGAAGATCAGGGTTTTCATTATTGGCCATTTGGTAGGTTTTTTGAAAACCTCACGGATCATTATCGCGTAACTGCCAATAGATGCAACGTAATTCATGTACCAGTCCAATTCTTGATGGTGTAAAAATAGGAATATAAACCGTCATATGATATGAAAAGGGTGTATTCAGTTTTTATTTAATTATTTTTGATCAGTTAAGCGCAGTCCGATGAAAAGAAGAAATTCTATTTTTTTTTTACTGATTGTAAGTGTCCTCGGATTCCACCTTCCTGCCAGGTCACAGGAGAAGTCGAAGAAAAATCTAACGGTAGATCAGCCTCAACCCTTCACCTCTCCAAAACTCGTCGTCGGTATCATTGTAGATCAGATGCGCTATGATTACCTCACCAGATTTTGGAACAGGTTTGGCGAAGGAGGTTTCAAACGCCTGGCAAATCAGGGGTTCAACTGTAAAAACAATCAATATAATTACACTCCAACCTCAACTGCACCAGGCCATGCGTCTGTTTATACCGGGACCACTCCTGCATCTCACGGCATCATAGGAAACGGCTGGTATGATAGGGCGCTTGAACGAGAAGTGTATTGCGTTTCAGATGATACGATTAACTCTGTAGGGACGACGGCCGACACCGGTAAAATGTCGCCCAGGCGGATGCAGGTAACCACGATTACCGATCAGCTGCGCCTGCATACCCAACTTCAGGGGAAAGTGATTGCAGTAGCTCTAAAGGACAGAGGGGCGGTTTTACCGGGAGGTCACATGGCCAACGCTGCCTATTGGTTTGAAGGGGGTGGTGAGGGTAACTGGATCAGCAGTTCTTATTATATGGATGCCCTGCCGAAATATGTTCGTGATTTTAATGCTAAAAAGGACATCACCCGATATAAAAAACCCTGGACTACTCTTGAAAATATTTCAACTTATACAGAAAGTGGCCCAGACAAGACCGTCTACGAAGGACTTTTTACGGGAGAAAAGAATCCTGTATTCCCACATGATCTTACTGGTTTGTGGGACAGTAACGGCGGGTACGAAATTATTCGTGTCTCTCCTTATGGAAATAATATGACTACAGATTTTGCCCTTGCTGCGCTGGAAGGGGAAGCATTGGGCCAGGACAACATCACCGACTTTCTGGCAATCAGCTACTCGAGCACCGACTATGTAGGACATAAATACGGAGTTAATTCCAAAGAAGTGCAGGATATCTATATGAGACTGGATAAGGATCTGGAAATTTTGCTGAAGGCATTGGATGAGAAAGTTGGTAAGAGCGAATACACTGTTTTCCTTTCCGCTGACCATGCCGCTGTGCAGGTTCCTGCTTATCTACGGGATCAGAAGGTACCTGCAGGCTACTACCAGTCGCAGGAATTACTTTCAAAGCTAAAACTGTTCGCGAACAAGCGTTTTGGATCCACGGCGCTGATCAATACCTATTCCAATAATCAGTTATACCTCGATCACAAGGTTATGGATAGCCTGGATCTCCGAAATAAGGAAGTAGAGGAAATTCTGGCCCGGGAACTATTGGGTTATGAACCTGTCGCAAGGGTATACACCTCATCTCAGATGCTTGGATCCCAATATACACGGGGCATTGGTTACATTGTGCAAAATGGGTATCATCAAAAAAGATCAGGCGATATTTTTGTAGTCATGAAGCCGGGTTATCTGAGCTATATGGAAACGGGTACCAGCCATGGAACTGCACATGTTTACGATACCCATGTCCCTCTTCTCTTTTATGGCAAGGGAATCAAAACCGGTAGTACTGTGTCCCTAACGGAAATCCCTGATATTGCCCCGACTATTGCTGCCCTGCTAGGGATTGCCTTTCCTAATGGCACGTACGGAAAGCCGGTATCGGCAGCCTTAGATTAATCGGGATTTGATTTTTTTCCATCGAAGATTGCGGATAAAATTGCCTTCTTCTTCTGAGACCAGGTAGGGCATCTTTTGCTTCTTTGCCTGAAAATATCCACTTAAGTTATCACCTAAAGCTCGTGGTTTTTTTTGCCCCCAGGCCATTTTAAGTGAGGCAATACAGGTGATCATAAAGCCATACCTCATGGTGTACATTGCCTCGCCCTGCATTCTTTTTGCCTTTTTATTATAAGCTTGTCCAAGAGGCCTGAGATGCCTGACCTGTAAACTTTCATCTGTGACAACCTCAAAGCCATGGTAACCCGCCAGGAGTTCATCAACGGTATCCCATCCCATAGCGGTCTTCAATCCACCCATGGCCATGAAACAATCTTTGGAGTAAGATTTAAACGCCCCCCGGACATGATCGGTATGCATCGGGTGATTTAATTTCCATTCGCCATTACCATTAAGCTCATACGCAAAGCCACCGGCAATACCTGCCTTTTTATTATTCCTGAAAATTGCGGCGATTTTTTCAAAATATCCGTCCGGTAAGATGATATCTGCATCGAGTTTAACCAGAAAATCATAATCCTCATCCAGTAACTCCAATCCCCTGTTAAACGCATTTACCACCTTTGAACCTGGCAGATGAACAGATGAGGATGCAATGGTTAAAGTAGTGAGCAAGGGATAGGTTGCGGTCAGTTCATTTAGCAGGGTCTGGGTATCGTCCGTAGAATGATCATTTACGACAACCACACGGATGGGCAGTAATGTCTGCCGCATGACTGCTTCGAGAGCCCCTCTGATAAAACCTGCTTCATTGTGTGCGGGGATGATGATATAATACCTCATATAGTCAAAAGGCGCGCAGGCGAATATCTTCAAAATCGAGGGAGCCGGAGCCAGATAATTTCAGAAGTGATGCCCGCAGGCTGGGTTTATTTAAGTTGGCAAAGTACCACTTGCCGGCTGGCTATCCAAATTACCAGACTTCAAAGTATATTATACGGCCTCAGATCGAAAAAATCATCAGCATCTGTAAACAAAGCTATTGATGTTCATCCCTGCGCCTACACTGGCAAAGATCACTATATCTCCTTTTTGAACCTCCTGATCCTTGATCAATCCTTTCCTGACCATGTGAAAAAGGGTGGGGATGGTAGCAACGGAACTATTTCCCATTGTCCTGATATTCATTGGCATAACTCCTGAAGGCATAGGGAGGTTATAAAGGGCGTAAAAGCGCTTCACAATAGCCTCGTCCATTTTTTCATTGGCCTGATGGATAAATATCTTTTTAACTTGCCCAATAGAAATACCGCTTTGCTCTAGGCAGTCTTTCATAGCATCCGGAACATGAGTAATGGCAAACTCGTATATTTTCCTTCCATTCATTTTGATATATCGATTTTGACCTTTATCTGCCTTGTCATTGGAAGCACCAAAAAAAAGGTAAAAGCCCTCTATACTGGCATGGGTTGCAGTGGCATGGGAAAGTATATCACCACCAAGATCGCCGGCTTCTATAATGGCGGCACCCGCACCGTCTGAATAAATCATTGAATCACGGTCGCAGGGGTCTGTGACCCTCGACAAAGTTTCTGCTCCTATGACCAGGCATTTTTTTGCCATCCCGCTTTTGATAAAGGCCCTGGCCTGTATGACTCCTTCAATCCATCCGGGACAGCCGAAAAGCAAATCGTACGCAACACACTTAGGATTTGTTATCTGGAGCATATGTTTCACCCGGGTGGCAAGGCTTGGCACGGTGTCCCCCTGCGACGTTCCGTAGGGAATATCACCAAAGTTATGTGCGAAGATGATATAGTCCAGTGTTTCCGGATCAATTTCGGCATCTTCAATGGCTTTATGTGCCGCCAGAGTACCGAGATCCGAGGTATTCATTTCCCTGGAAGCATAACGCCTTTCGGCTATGCCGGTAATGGCCTGAAATTTCTCAATGATTACATGATTTGATTGTCCGAATACCGTACCGTCGGAATCCAAAAAATGGGTATCCTTAAAGTCGCTGTTCAAGGTGACCACAGAAGGTACGTAACATCCTGTTCCGGAAATGCCAATATTCATAAGTTCAGATTAACCCATTGAAAATACGTAAAACGAAGCAGTAAGCCACCATTGAACGGTTGCATAATACGATGTCCATATCGACTCGGCTGCTTTAGCCCTTACGCTGGACATCAGGGATCAATTTATCAAATAAAGCAGCCAAAAGCCCATATTATTCAACCTCTGCATAGGCTTCTGTCGGGGGGCAGGTGCAAATCAAATTACGATCTCCATAGGCATCATCCACCCGCCTAACACTTGGCCAGAATTTGTTCTCAGAAACGAAAGGTAGTGGAAATGCGGCCTTTTCCCTGCTGTACGGGAAATCCCAATTATCGCTGGTGACCATCGCCAGGGTATGCGGTGCATTTTTTAAGACGTTATCTCCCGAAGGTTCCGCCTGATCAATTTCTTCACGAATGGCGATAAGAGCATCACAAAACCGATCCAGTTCGTGAAGGCTTTCGCTTTCGGTGGGTTCAATCATCATGGTTCCCGCTACCGGAAATGAAACCGTTGGAGCATGAAAGCCATAGTCCATCAATCGTTTGGCAATGTCTGTAACTTCAATTCCCTTCTGCTTAAAGGGTCTGCAGTCTATGATCATCTCGTGGGCTGCACGACCTCTTTCTCCGGAATAGAGCGTATTGAATTTTCCTTTCAGACGGTGTTTTATATAATTGGCATTCAGGATGGCTATTTCTGTGGCCCGCCTCAGACCATCCGCCCCTAGCATTTTTATGTACCCGTAAGATATCAGACAGACCAGTGCACTCCCCCAGGGGGCCGCAGAGATGGCAGTTATGGCTTTTTCACCCCCGGTTTTTATTACGGGGTTGCCCGGAAGAAAAGGAACCAACTGGCTGGCAACACAGATGGGACCTACCCCCGGTCCGCCACCCCCATGGGGAATGGCAAAGGTTTTATGGAGGTTAAGGTGGCATACATCCGCTCCTATGGTTGCCGGATTGGTCAGGCCTACCTGAGCATTCATATTTGCGCCATCCATGTAAACCTGTCCTCCATGATCATGTATCAGTCGTGTGATTTTCTTAATAGAAGATTCGTAGACCCCATGGGTAGAAGGATAGGTGATCATGAGAGCAGCCAGATGGTCAGCATGTGCTGTCACTTTTTCTGTCAGATCATTCACATCGATATTTCCTTTTTCATCGGTCCTGGAGACTATAACCTTCATCCCTGCCATCACAGCGGATGCCGGATTGGTCCCATGGGCCGATGCCGGGATAATGCAAATGTTCCTGTGGCCTTCATTCCTGCTTTCATGGTACGCCCGGATAGCCATTAGTCCGGCGTATTCACCCTGAGCCCCGGAATTTGGTTGCAGGGATGTGCCTTTAAAGCCCGTGATGATGGCCAGATCCTTCTCCAATTCTGTCAAAATATGCTGATATCCCGCTGCCTGTTCGACCGGAACAAAAGGATGAATGTTACCCCATTCGGGCATACTGAGTGGCATCATCTCGGTGGCGGCATTTAGCTTCATGGTACATGAACCCAGTGATATCATTGAATGATTCAGGGCCAGATCTTTCCGCTCCAACTTCTTAAGGTATCGCATAAGATCTGTCTCAGAATGAAAGGAATTAAAAATAGCATGCTCCAGGAATGGGGTGGTACGTCTCAGGGCTGCGGGGATGCCACTTTCTTCAGATTCAGACTCCAGTGCTTCCTTTGAGCCATTAAATTCATTAAAACATTCGGCCAGTTCCGTTAAATCCCCCTCAGTTGTGGCTTCATTAAGCGCGATGGCTACTTTCCCTCCCTCCCCATAACAGAAATTGATACCTCTTTTTTCGGAAAGCTTTCTAAGCAATTCAGTATCATCTGCCTGTATACACAAAGTGTCAAAATACGTCGGGTTAATTTGGGTGAGGCCAATTCTGGAAAAGAAAGTGTTCAGCCTGTTGGCCTTGGAATGCACCTGTCCGGCAATATACTTCAGGCCTTCAGGGCCATGATAAATAGCATAGGCTCCGGCCATTACAGCCAGTAGCACCTGGGCAGTGCAGATGTTGCTTGTCGCCTTGTCCCTTTTTATATGCTGCTCCCTTGTCTGTAAGGCCATTCTGAGAGCAGGTTTGCCATCCGTATCTCTTGTCAATCCGATGATCCTGCCCGGGATACTGCGTTTATAGGCATCTCTGGTTGCAAAAAAAGCTGCATGCGGCCCGCCATAACCCAATGGAATACCGAATCGCTGGGTGGTGCCTACGACCACATCCGCCCCGAATTCCCCCGGAGGCGTAAGCAGAACAAGACTGAGGATATCTGCCGCGACGGCAATCTTAATGTTAGAATCAACGGCTTTCTTTGCAAAAGCAGCGTAATCAAATACCTCTCCGTACTTTCCCGGATATTGTAGCAGGACTCCGTAAAACTCTGTTCCAAAACTGAAATCGCGGTGGTTGCCAATTACGAGATCTATGCCCAGGGGCGCCGAGCGTGTCTTTAAGAGTGAGATGGTCTGAGGAAGCACCTCTTCAGAAACAAAGAATTTAAGCGTTTCGTTCTTTATCTGATCCCGGGTCCTTAATTCCATAAGCATGGTCATGGCTTCGGCGGCTGCAGTGCTTTCGTCCAGGAGGGAGGCATTTGCCAATTCCATCCCGCTAAGTTCACAGACCATGGTCTGAAAATTCAACAATGCTTCGAGCCGACCCTGTGCAATTTCTGCCTGATAGGGGGTATACGCAGTGTACCATCCGGGGTTTTCGAGAATGTTCCGCTTGATAACCGAAGGCGTCAGACTTTCATGATAGCCTAGTCCGATATACGTTTTATTTACCTGATTCTTTTTTGCGAGCTGCCCCAGGTGATTCAGAAACTCATGTTCGCTTAAGGCCTTTCCAAGTGCTAGGGGTTCAGTTAGGCGTATGTCATCCGGAATGGTCTCGTAGATGAGTTGCTCGAGGCTTTTCGCCTCGATAGTCTTCATCATGTGGGTCAGGTTTTCCTCCCGGATGCCGATGTGGCGTGATGCAAACACGTCTGTCCTCATAGTATGCGTGGCTTCTTAAAGTAAGGTGCACAAAATTAGGCATTAATTCTTGTAAATTGGGTAATTTAAAACCCATGGAAAATAATCTTTTATATGTTAATGAAAGTTGAGGGGTGACTGGTAATTATCAGATATGAAGTATCAGGGCCGGATTTTTGATTTTTACCTCGATGCCAGTATTCACGTAGCTGTTGCAGTTTTTTGTCTGATGCAACTGACGGCTATTTTTGAAGAGGTTCCAGGGTTTGACCATTTGGCTTTTTTTGTTTTCTTCGGCACCATTAGCTGCTACAATTTCATAAAGTATGGGGTGGAAGCCGAAAAGTACCTGCTTGTTCAAAACAGGTATCACAGGTACATACAGATTTTTAGTTTTATTTCATTAGCCATAGCCCTGTATCATGCATATTTTCTAATGCTGGCCACCTGGTTCTGGATTGCTGTGCTTATCCTGCTTGCGGGGTGGTACTCGCTTCCTATTTTTCCTCCCGGGAAAAAGCTGAGAAACAGCGGGCTATTGAAAATACTGCTGGTGGCATTGGTTTGGGCGGGTACTACTGTTGTATTACCTGTAGTCGATACTAAAACAAACTTTTCCGCGGACATCGGCATCGAGTTGGGCCAGCGTTTCCTGCTTATTATCCTCCTGCTGATCCCATTCGAGATCAGGGATTTAAAATATGACAGCAGTGCCCTCCGGACCCTCCCTCAACGCCTTGGCGTAGAAAGAACAAAGAGCGTTGGTATTCTAGGTTGCTTCATTTTCTTTGGACTTACATTTCTTAAAAACTCCGTTCAGCTGCCTGAATTGTTAAGTAAGGGAATCCTTTGTATTCTCTTGTTGATTGTGATGGGGATGGTAAAAAAGAGGCAATCCAAATATTTCGCTTCCTTCTGGGTGGAGGCATTACCTGTATTGTGGTACCTCATCGCCAGGATGCTGACAGCAGATAGCTAAATATTTTTCTTCAATTGTTGTTTTAACTGCTGTTTTTCCTCTCCGGAGAAGCCATGTAACCGGGCCTGCTGACATAAAGTTGTTAATTTTTCATTCTTTTTAGAATACTGTGAACAAATACGGCATGTGATGAGATGGAACCACAATTTAACACTTTCCAACAATGACGCCTCCCTGTATTGTGCCTTGTCACAGATAATAGCAGCTTGTTCGCAAGTAATCATTTATTAAACCAGTTTTCGTTAAGACAACCCATAAGTGCTGTACGTGCACGATGAATCATAACCCACAAATTAGACGCATTTATTCCTAATTCTTTACAAATCTCCTCCGTGCTGATTCCCTGAACCGTTTTCATGGTAAATACAAGGGATTGTTTCTTTGGTAATTTAGAAATACAGTCTTGAATTGCCATCCCCAATTCCTCATTTTCCACTTCCGTATTTTCACGTAAACTTTCCGGATCTGCCACCTGTTCTTCCAGCCAATCCCCTTCAAATTCAGTCCGGTCCTGATAGGTCATTCGAACTTCCGCTTTTCCTTTCCTGGAATTTGTTTTCCGATAATAGTCGATTACTTTCCTTTTTAGGATGGCGATCAGCCAGGTTCTTTCCGAAGCAGTACCTTTATAATTTTTAGCAGATCTTAAACCTGCCAGAAAGGTTTCCTGTACGAGGTCTTTAGCAATGGTATCATCGTTCACCCTTCCGACCGCATAATTGTAAAGGTAGTCAGCGTACTGATCTACCCACTTATCAGGCTCGAGTTGATGAACATCCATACCTTGCTTTATCAGCATCAAAGTTTTATCAGGACCAAAAATATATTAAATTTAGCGAATATCATTACATTTCAAACAGAACAGCGCTTAATGAAAAACGGTCTTTTAATGCTCTTGCTGTTGATCTTTCATCTGGGTTTCACTCAGGTAAAATCAGAACCTATTACAGCTGCTTCCTTTAAGTCTGCGGATAATCTGACAATACTGGATGTGAGGACGGCCGCAGAATTTGCCGACGGACATCTGGATAATGCGATTAATATTACCTGGCCGGATCCGGCTTTTGTACGTAAAGTCCAACCCCTTGATAAGTCAAAGCCGGTCTATGTATATTGCCAGAAGGGGGGAAGAAGCGAGAAAGCCGCAACTTTGCTCGATTCCCTTGGATACAAGGTAATCAATCTCTCAGGGGGCTTCGCAGCCTGGAAATCCGGAAGCAACTGATTTTAGTCCGGTTTACTAAGTCCTCTCCGAATTTTGGAATGTGATGATCTATAGTATTATCGAATCTGATAGGTCAGTGTGGTCTGCAGCACATGGTTACGGCTAAAAATGGACTTGCCTCTTGGTGAATAACTGTCCTCATTGCCCATCTCAGGCAGCACCTTATGCAGAACCGGGTCAATAAGACCAAGATCTACCCTATTAAAATGGAGGGATCTGGGAACAATTCCTGTAAGGATGTTCAAGCCGTCTTCTTCTGAAACATTCATTACAATCTATTTGTTTTCGCTAATTTTTATAACCGGGATCAACCAGGAGAATTTGTACCGGACCCTCCCCTGGTAGGCGGTGCCGTCAGCCTGAGTAGCTCCATCATCCATCAGAGTTGTTTGCTGAATCATACGCTGTTCCAGTCGGAAGCTGTGCCTGAATGCAGAAAGACCGCATCTCTGGTGAAGCGTAAGCTGCTCCAAAGGTTGTCTTCGTTAAAATTGACTACCGGATTAAAGTTTTTAAGGTGGGTCATGCCCGCCGTAACCTACACCATATCATCGGGGCTATAATTTACTGAGGGTCGCAAGCCAATTTGCTGTCAGTCTGCATGAAAATTTATTCTCCGAATAGGCGTCTCATTCTTCAGGTTGAACTTATCGTTAATTCTGAAGTTCAGAATAAGGGAATACCAGGCACTATAGTTCTCCTGGGATTGTGTAAATCCTGCGCAGGGAAACAGCAACTTCAGAAGAAGCGCATAGATTTTCATAGGAGGTGCCCGGCTGGTATATTTACCCTCAAATGTAGTTGATCTGATCTTAGATTTCTTTGGTATCTTATTGAAAATCCAGGCAGCAGTTGAGCCAGCTTCAGTCAGAGGTCCCGCTCCGACCGATAAGCCCGGCGCGTTCAAGCAGCGGCTCCATTTTAGGTTCACGTCCGCGAAACTTTTTATATAGTTTCATTGGATTATCGGTACCTCCCATGGAGAGAATATGTTTGTTGAATTTTTGTGCGACATACGTATTGAATATCCCCTTTTCTTTGAAAAAGGAAAAAGCATCGGCATCCAGCACTTCTGCCCATTTATAGCTGTAATAGCCGGAGGAGTAACCTCCTTGAAAGATGTGTGAAAAAGAGGTGCTCATACAAGTTTCAGGGGTATCCGGATATAGCTGTGTATCTTTAAATGCGGTTTGCTCGTGAAGCTTGACATTTGTGATGTCTGTCGGATCACCACCGTGCCAAGCCATATCCAGCATTGAAAAGCCCAATTGCCGGAGAATGGCGAGGCCTTCCTGAAAGGCCGCGGCGTCCTTGATTTTCTTCACCAGGTCCATAGGAATTACTTCGCCGGTCGTATAATGAATGGCAAAAAGTTCCAGAGCCTCCTTTTCATAGCACCAGTTTTCCATAATCTGACTGGGCAGTTCAACAAAATCCCAATACACAGAGGTTCCTGAGAGGCTGGGATATCTGGTGTTGGCAAGCATCCCATGAAGGGCATGTCCAAATTCATGGAATAAGGTGGTAACCTCGCTAAAAGTCAGCAGGGAGGGCTTTTTTTCCGACGGGCGTGTAAAATTGCACACATTGGAGATATGGGGGCGGATATTCTGATTGCCCTTTCTGTATTGTGGCTTAAAAGAAGTCATCCATGCCCCACCACGTTTCCCCTTGCGCGGATGAAAATCAGCATAAAAGATGGCGATGAAATTACCCTGCCCGTCCTTTACACGGAAAGTCTTGACTTCTTCGTGATATATATCGATATCCGTAACCTCTTCGAATTGAAGGGAAAAAAGTTTTTCAGCGACCTTAAATACACCGCGAATTACATTATCAAGCCGGAAATAAGGTTTTAAGAGTTCATCATCCAGCGCAAATAATTTCTGCTTTAACTTTTCAGCGTAATAGGTCCCATCCCATTTTTCCAACCTGTCAATAGCGTCAAGTTCCCGCGCGAAAGTTTCCAATTCCTGAAATTCCCTCTTTGCTGCCGGTTTCGCTTTATTCATCAGATCCTTTATAAACGCTTCAACCCTCTCAGGAGTTTCGGCCATTCGCTCCTCCAGCACAAAATGTGAATGGGATTCATAGCCCAATAAATTGGCGCGTTCATATCTGAGCCGCGCCAACTGCAAAACGTTATTGGTATTATCCAGGTCGTCCCCATGAAATCCCTTGCTTCCGTATGCCAGCGCAAGTTCTTTTCTCAGGGCTCTGTTCCTGGCATATTTCATAAAAGGGATATAACTCGGATAATCAAGGGTAATTATCCAACCCTCTCTTGCTCTCGCCTGCGCCAATTGGGCGGCGGCCTCCTTTTCTCCATCCGGCAGCCCATCCAGATCGTTTTCCTCAGTCAGATGCATCTCGTATTTATTGGTCTCGGCCAAGACATTTTCGCCAAAGCTGAGTTTGAGCTTTGCGAGCTGCGCATCTATCTCTCTCAGCCTGAGTTTCCCGGCTTCAGAAAGATGGGCTCCATTTCTGCTAAAGGACTTATATTTTTTATCCAGAAGGGTGCGTTGTTCGATGTTCAGATCCAGCCTTTTGCGTGTCTCATAAACTTTTTTTACGCGTGCAAAGAGCGCTTCATTTAACATGATATCGTTACTGAAACCTGAAAGTAAAGGGGAAACTTCCTGTGCAATCTTCTGAATATCTTCATTGGTTTCAGCAGAATTCAGATTGAAAAAAACACTGGAAATCCGGTCGAGCTGCAGGCCGGAATACTCCAGGGCTTCGATGGTATTTTCAAATGAAGGGGCCTCCGGATTTTCTGTAATTACATCTATTTCTTTTCTGGTTTGCGCCATCGCTTCCATAAAGGCAGGCTTAAAGTGTGCTTCCCTGATTTGGGAAAATGGCGCAGTATCAAATGGGGTCAGGAGGGGGTTCATAGGGTACTTGTGTTTCTGTGATTTATTTCTTAAATAATCGGAAGGCAGAGCGGTGGTTTACCTTTTCCTGAGGCCTTCAGACCCTTTGATCACTTTTTGTTTTAAAGATTCCTTGTACTCCAGTATTTTTTCACGGATGCTATCTTCCGCGGTTCCAATTATCTGAGCAGCCAACAATCCTGCGTTCCACGCCCCATTGAGAGCTACCGTGGCCACAGGAACACCCTGGGGCATCTGCAGAATGGACAATACTGAATCCCAGCCATCAATGGAATTGCTACTTTTGATCGGCACCCCAATGACGGGGAGTGGTGATAAGGAAGCAATCATTCCTGGCAGATGTGCCGCACCTCCTGCCCCGGCTATAATTACCCTGTATCCCCTGATATGGGCCTGACGGGCAAAGTCAAATAGTTTTTCAGGAGTCCGATGGGCCGAAACGATATCCATGTCGGCTTCAATTCCGAACCCCTTCAGCGCTTCCTGCGCTTCCTGCATTACCTTATGGTCACTGGTGCTTCCCATGACAATTGCTACTTTGTTCATAGCCTTTTATTTGCTTGATACCTTAATTGTTTCCTTGACTTGCTGGGCTAGTTTTCTTGCTTCCGAAAGATCAGAGTGTACTATGGTCACATGGCCCATTTTACGGAAGGGTCGGGTGAGCTTTTTACCGTAAATATGCGGGGTCACCCCACGCAGTTTCATGATTTCATCCATGCGTTCATATACAACCGGACCCTCATGCCCTTCTGCTCCGACAAGGTTGACCATAATTCCCGCCAGCTTACTTTCAGTGCTTCCCAGAGGCAGGTCCAGAATGGCACGTAAATGTTGCTCAAACTGGTTGGTAAAACTGGCTTCAATACTATAATGACCGCTATTATGAGGTCGCGGCGCAACCTCATTTACTAAAATTTCGTCTTGGTGGGTTTGAAATAACTCCACTGCCAGGACACCCACATGCTGTAGCTTATCGGACACCTGAAGCGCAATTCCCCTCGCTTTGTCAGCGACGGCAGGATCTATCCTTGCCGGACAGATGACGTATTCCACCAAATTCGCTTCCTGATGAAATTCCATTTCAACCACGGGGTAAGTGACAACCGACCCGCTAACCGAACGGACTACGATTACTGCCAGTTCATTCTTGAATTCAACAAGTTGTTCAGCAACACATTCCACATTGGGAAGGCCCTGCAGATCTTCGGATTGCCTTATAATTTTAACGCCTTGTCCGTCATAACCAAATTGCGCTTTTTTCCAGACAAAAGGAAAGTGTACGCCCCCATTTTCCAGACTGTCCTCAATTTCACTTGTATAGGCAAAGCGGGTAAATTCAGAGGTGGGTACGTTGTTGTCTGTATAAAAAAGCTTTTGAGTGCCTTTGTTTTGAATAATCTCGAGCGTACGGGTAGGCGGAAATACCCGGATTCCTTCCGCCTCCAGTTCTTTAAGGGCGGCTAAATTGACATTTTCAATTTCTATGGTCAGTACATCCACTTCCCGTCCAAAGTTGCGGACGGTTTCAAAATCCATCAAATCCCCCTTTACGAATTTATCGCATGCGATACGGCATGGTGCCTCTTCAGAAGGATCCAGGACATGTGTGGTAATGTCCCATTTCCTCGTTTCGCAGAGCAACATTTTCCCTAGTTGGCCACCCCCCAGAATTCCGAGTATAAAATTGGATGAAAAATAGTTCATTATCTGTACATAAGACCGCTATCACGGAGGTGGCACAAAAATACACCTAAATCTTATAAACGGCCGGTTTGCCCTCAAAAAAGAGAAATCAAAATAGTATCTTCGCTGTTCTATAAAAATTGAACCTTGGTAAAATTGCACGACAAACAATTTGTGCCTTTTCTCAGTGAACATGAAGTTCTCACGGCCGTAAGGAAGATCGCGGAGGATATTGCAGCTGATTACAAGGATCAGGTTCCCGTGTTCGTAGGGGTCCTGAACGGATCATTTATGTTCATTGCGGATTTTCTTAAGTGTTATCCGCATCCCTGTGAAGTTTCGTTTGTGAAACTAAGTTCTTACAGAGGGCTTACCTCTACGGGCATCGTAGAAACGCTGTTAGATGTTCCGGGAAACATTGGCGGCAGGAGTGTCATCATTCTTGAAGATATCATAGATTCAGGGCGCACACTTCAGGAACTGGTTCATCTTTTTTCAGGAACCAATGTAAAGGATTTTAAGATTGCCAGTCTTTTTTATAAGCCTGATAAGTACAATGGGGAATACGTAATAGATTACGTCGGTATGGAAATTCCCAATAAGTTTATCGTGGGATATGGCCTCGATTACCGTGAGCTTGGCAGGAATCTGAATGGAATATACCAACTAAACCAAAACCAAATGATCAATATTGTCCTATTCGGCAAGCCGGGTGCCGGCAAGGGCACTCAGGCCACCTTTCTGAAAGAGAGGTATAATTTAAGACATATTTCTACGGGAGATGTGTTCAGAGACCATATAAAGAACGAAACAAGACTCGGCAAATTGGCCAGATCCTATATGGACAAGGGCGATTTGGTGCCTGATGAAGTAACCATAAAGATGTTGCAGGATGAGGTAGATAACAATCCGGAAGCCAGTGGCTTTATTTTTGACGGTTTCCCCAGAACTGCAGCACAGGCCGAGGCTCTGGATAATTTTTTAGAGTCAAAGGGGATGGAGATAGATGCAACCATTGCCCTGGAGGCGTCAGATGAAGTCCTGATCGCAAGACTGTTATCCAGAGGACAAAAGAGCGGACGAGCTGATGATCAGGATGAAGAAAAAATCCGGAACCGCTTTGATGAATACAATCAGAAAACAGCGCCTTTAAAAGTTTATTATGAAACGCAGGCCAAATTCCACAGTGTAAATGGCATTGGTTCCATCGAAGAGATTACAGAACGGCTAAGCCAGGTGATCAACTCCCTTCAGGAAGTTTAAAATCTGTTGCCTGAAATAGGTTAATCAATTTATTATTCACGGGCTTTCCTCAACCTCGCAGGCCCGAATAGAAGTGCCGGAAGTCATCAAATCTAAATGACATTTGATCAGCCGGCCAACGTTTAAAATGTCCTGAAATGACCGAAGGCAATTTTGTAGATTATGTAAAAGTAGCTCTGGCTTCCGGGAATGGAGGCAAAGGATCTACCCACCTGCACCGGGAGAAGTATGTAGCAAAAGGTGGCCCCGATGGAGGTGACGGAGGCCGGGGCGGCCATGTGATCCTTCGTGGAAACAAACAACTCTGGACATTGATGAGTTTTAAATTCCAGCGTCATTTTAAGGCAGGTCACGGATCGCATGGCAGCAAGAATAAAAGTACAGGGGCCGACGGACAGGATGTTTATGTTGACGTTCCCCTGGGAACAGTTATCAGGGATGCGGAATCGAACGAGCTTTTAACTGAAATTACTTCGGACGGTGAAGAAAAAATCCTATTGGAGGGAGGCAAGGGAGGCCTGGGTAACTGGCATTTCCGAAGTCCTACCAATCAAACCCCGCGCTACGCCCAACCGGGAATCTCCGGTCAGGAGAAGGATGTAATTCTGGAACTTAAGGTATTGGCCGATGTAGGACTGGTTGGTTTTCCGAATGCCGGGAAATCTACGCTCCTTTCGGTTGTTACCTCTGCCAGGCCCAAGATCGCCGACTATGAATTTACTACCCTGAAGCCAAACCTGGGTATTGTACAGTACAGGGATTTCAAAAGTTTTGTAATGGCCGATATTCCGGGAATTATTGAGGGAGCCGCGGAAGGCAAAGGGTTGGGTCATCATTTCTTACGACATATAGAGCGAAATGCCACCCTGCTTTTTCTTATTCCTGCCGACAGCAAGGATATAGGCGTAGAGTACCACATCCTGTTGGACGAGCTTCGCAGATATAATCCTGAACTCCTTGATAAGGACCGGCTGGTGGCCATTTCCAAATCAGATATGCTGGACGAGGAATTGATAAATGAACTTCATGCCGAGCTTCCGAAAATTTTCGAGGACACACCCTACCTGTTTATCTCTTCCATTACCCAACTCGGCATATCGGAATTGAAGGATCTTCTATGGGGGATGCTCAACGAATAAAGGACCTCCAGTCCCGGAATCAATACAATTTTAACTACTTTTATATAAATCCCGGGTATGAATCGCATCTGCGTATATTTAATGCTATTGGTAGGTCTGAGTTGCAGTACGGTCCGTGTAACTTATGATTATGATAAGGCAACGGATTTCTCCAATTACCAAACCTATACTTATTTACCGGAGATGCAAACCGGGTTAAGTGAGTTGGATGACAAACGCCTCCTGCAGGCCATAGATTCCGCCATGCAATTGAAAGGGATTATGTATTCTGAGGAGCCGGATTTTTTTATCAATATTCAGTCCAGGGAAATCAGAAATGCCTCCGGAAATTCTGTAGGAGTAGGCGTTGGAGGCACCGGAGGCAATATTGGCGGAGGGGTTTCCATTGGACTGCCCATAGGATCCCCTAAAATGGATCGGGAAATCATCTTTGACCTTGTTGATAGCAAGAAGGATGAACTCTTTTGGCAGGCGGTAAGTGAGACCACTTTCAAGGATATTGGCACCCCTGATGAAAGGGAAGCCAAACTGAGGGAAATTGTCACCAAGGTCTTTTCGGCCTATCCTCCGGGGCGGTCAAAAAAGTAGATTCTTTGACCCTTCTCGGTCCCGTTCATACGACAGACCCCCGAAAGGATTTATTTTCCGGTTTTCGAATTGATTCTGATACCTGTGCTGTGACTGCTGAATTCAGGAGCGTACATGCTTTGAATTGTGCCAATTCCATTGCTGAATTCGCCGGGGTTGTTTACCCGAAGGTCGTACTCCAGTATTGTTATACCTTTAGGCAGCACATCAAAGAAAAAATGAGTGCTGGCATCCCGGGTGCTTTCATAAAATCCGACGCCATCCTGCCAGCGGTATCCTGAAAGCACATTGATGGGTTCCAGTCCGGAGGCCCTCATATCCTTCAAGTGCACATATTCCATGGACCTGTCAGATCTGATCTCAATCCTTACCCGAAGCAGCTCGCCTACAGTGACTGTGGTTCCTTCCTTAATTTCCGTAAGCAGCTCCCCGGTATCCGTATCTCTCTTCACATATACTTTCTTGGTTAAATTCATCGGGCCGGCAGCGGCAGTAACGTTCTCCAAAGTCTCAAAATATTGCCAGTACAGTGCTCCCCATGCGATACCTTCACCAACTTTTCGGAGGGTTACCTCACTTTGTGACGGCGTTATCTGCGGGCCGGCCCAGCCTTTTTTAAAATAGCCCGTTCCTGCTTCGGGCCTTATGTTTTCGTCTGCCGGCAAATCCAGCTTTTCACCGCCTATAATTACCTCTACCGACGCTTCCTGGGAAAGCCATGAACCGCCTTCCATCAATAGGGCATATACGGCATCCGCTGTTGCTTTGGTGGTTTTCCATTGAGAGGTCTGTTTATTTTTAAGCAGCCATATTTTTAGCTGATCCACCGTCTTTGTATCCTTGCTGATCTCTGAAAAAGCAGCAATCATGAGCGCCTGAGTTTCTACGGGGGCCTGGTACCACCACCAGGATGGCGTGTTTTCTTTCCAGTACCTGCCCATCTCTTCGCTGAGAATGCTATTTTCCTTAAGCGACCTGAGGATCTTTCCGGCGGTTTGGTTGTCACCGAAGCGATGCAAAACCAACGCCATCAAGCCTTTGGTATACAATGACTGACCTGTCCAGGATTTTGACATTTGCTCTTTGTAAAATCTCACGGCCTTTTGTGTGGCAGCGCTGGCCGGTAAATCGGGAAAGAAACTGCGCATATATAGATAATGAACCTGAATGGGGCTGAGCTGGTTCTTTTCCGTTTTCTTTTCCTTTTTTTGGTGTTCCTCATATTCTTTGACAAATTCAGCGTCAACGTAGACCATGGCCTTCATTATCATTTCACGGGTCATTGTACCTTCCTTGTCCACCCCTAGTTTCCGTAACTTTCCCATTCCTGTTACAATATGCTGGGTGATGTATCTGTCTGGCTGTCCGCCTTTAAACCAGGCCCAGGCACCCGATCCCATCTGATTGCTTCTTAACTGGTTCAGGGACGCTGTCTGACCATAGTTCATGGTATTCAGATCAAAGAGCAACGCGATCCGTTTCTTTTGTTCTCCTTCTGACATGGCATCCCTTACCCAAGGAGTTTCCTGAATAAGCAGGGACTTTAACTCTTTATTTTTTTCAAAATTACTCTGGAGGGCTTCTGAGGAAGACCACTGTTTGAAAACCTCTTTTATCCTGGGAGACTGATTGACGATATGGCCTGCCAGACTGTTGGCATACCACCTGGAAAAAATCTGTTCATTGCAGTCATACGGGTATTCGATCAGATAGGGCAGGGCCTGTACGGCATACCATGCCGGATTGGAAGTTATTTCAAGGGTAAGTAGGTGATTTTTTAGCGTTGAGGATTGATGGTTTTTTAATTTATCAAGGACAAAAGTTTTACGCTGCCCGCTCCCCACCCACATGGGCAGGGTTTCTGTTAGGAGGATACGATTGGTAAGCACGGGCAGCAATCGTTGTTCTCCATCGCTGTAGTTCCCGGAGCTGGCAGTGATTCGGAGTTGTATCGCCTGAAGTCCGGCAGGTAGTTTCAATTGCCATGAAGCGGTGGCATTGGACATGGAGTCTACTTCAAATGTCCGCTCGTTTTCAGAAGCTCCGCCTCCTGTATTCCCTGGCTTTTCAGAGATCATTAATTGCGCAGTCAGTTCTTTCCCGCTGATCGCATCGGTCACCTCTAATCTGGCTTTTCCCGAAAGCATTTCCTTTGTCAGGTTGGCGATCTTTGTTTCCAGAGTTATTACATCTCCTTCCCTTAAAAACCTCGGAACATTGGGTATTACCATCAGTTTTTTTTGAGTAACCGTTTCGAGGGTGCGGGTACCGGTCTGAAGATTGGGAGAATGAGCAAGCAGTAGTAACTTCCATTTGGTAAGTGCTTCCGGAGACGAAAAACTAAAGGTTACAGCTCCATCCGGATCTGTTCGCAATTGCGGGTAGAAAAAAGCAGTCTCGGCGAAATTTTTTCTGATTTGAAGTCCCTCTGTGACAGGAGACTCTCCTTGTTTCAAAGGATCGGTTGCATCAGAAAGATCCTGAGGCCGGTCGGTGTTATTCAGGTTTTTTTCCTTTACAGTAGCATATCCGACGGGTAATATCTCTTCCATGACCTCAGATTCATCATTAATAATTTCTATCTTCCCTCCTGCCTGATTCCTAGCCACGCGCATCGGACCAAATCTTCCCCTCTCTTCCGGGTAGCCAATATTAAGTCCGAACCAGTTGAGCGATTCGTAATTATCCACCGGAAATTCTGTCAGCTTGTTCTCTACGTGCGACGCAAATTCACTGGTACCATAACTTCCGTTTCCATCGAAAATGGAATAGGAATAGTAAGGAGACCGTTGATGAGGATCGAAATTCCAGGCATGGAGTCTGAAGGCATCAAGCGATGCGTCATACATGCCCGCAAGGACTTCTGCAGCTACCTTGTCACCTCCGGGGCCGGAAATTTTAAAAGACCAGGTTTCCTTCGCTCCGGGTTCCAGTTGATCACGAAATGTAGTAGTTTCAATATTCAGCCTGGCTTCAGGATAGGGGACATCAATGGGAATCATACCGGTGGTGAGCGCATTGTATGCGGAAAAACTGTAGTTGACAGAAAATCCTCCTAAATCTTCACCGGTGACTGGAATACGAATTACCTTGTTGTCAGCTTTCAACCCGATCAGTTCCTG
>JBGTMS010000077.1:0-5206 GCA_041743425.1 Zeaxanthinibacter sp.
TGCATTTGTATCAAGACAAAATGAACATAAAACTATCCCTTCGTCTTCACTACCACAAAGCCACCTCCCTTTAGAAAAAAAAGGGAGGAGCTTTTGATCTATTAATCTTTGATAATTCTCCAATCCTTTTACTTAAATCCATGAAGGCTAATTTTAAAATATTAAAACACACTTACATGCCAATATAAAAGCTCCCCTCTTTGGATAAAGAGGGGAGGCCGCCAAGGCGGACGGTGAGATTGAAGGTTTATTCAATTGATCCCTCCGTTTTCGCTACCCCACGGACCCACTTGCGGCAAGAAGGTTTGAAATTCGTGTATGGCATTTTGAGGTAGGATACCAGGTCAGATTAAATCTGCTGCTATAAAAAAATTTATTTGAAGAAACCTGCAGCCTTTCAATGTTAGCCAGCCATTGAAATATTACCTACCTTATCCTGCCATTCCATAAAAACAATCACAATGCGAATCAGTTCAAATCTGTGTTTCTTTTTTCCATATATAATGCTAGTAGCAGCGATGGTCCACTGCCCTTCACTGGGCCAGGATAAAATCACCATTGGCCCTGAATATTCCGTCGACCCCTTGCTGACTGATCTTGGGAATCCCAAGGGGCGTTATTATGAGTTTAGTTTACGGCTGGCCGACAGTAATATCTTCCCGGGAGATGACACCACGCTTGATGCCTCCAAAACTGTGAGGGAGCGTCGCAAAATTTTTGTGTACGTCCCTGCCGCCTATAAGGATGGTGACAAAGCCCCGATCCTTGTCACCCTGGACGGCCCCAGCCGTCTCGACCTGGTCCGCAACGCCCTAGACAATCTGACCCACGCGGCCGAGGTGGGTCGCAATATACCCGCGTTTATCACTATCGCTGTGGAGAATGGCGGGGACGACAGCAAAGGAAGCGAGAGAGGTCTGGAGTACGATACTATGTCTGACCGTTTTGCCCGCTTTATAAATAATGAGGTGCTCCCGGCAGTATTGAAAAATGTGGAGATAAAAGCAGATTACCCCAATATCGCCCTTACCGAAGATCCCTGGGGCAAGGCCATTATGGGCTGCAGTTCCGGTGGAGCAGCAGCACTCTCAGTAGGATGGTTTCGGCCCGACCTGTTTCGACGAATTATATCCTATTCCGGAACCTTTGTCGATCAGCAGGATGATGATGCCTCTGAAGAATCCACCTATCCCCTCGGCGCCTGGGAATACCACTCCGGGATGGAATTAATTAAAAACAGTGACAAAAAGCCACTTCGTATTTTCATGCACGTTTCAGAACAAGATCTTCGATATGACGATCCGGAAGAGACTTATCACAACTGGGTGATGGCCAACGACCGCACTGCAGAGGCGCTCAAAGCAAGGGAATATGATTATCACTACGTATTCAGCCTGGACTCCAAACACTGTGAAAGCAAGGTGTTTGAGCAATCTCTCGCCGATGCCCTGCTATGGATATGGGAGGATTATAAGGTAGAGTAGTTAGTGGCCATATAATTGATTTATTACGAGGTAATCGTGCGAACTATTCCATATGTTTTTTAAACCAGGCGATCATTTCCTGATCACGCCGGTCAGTATGTACGCCGGAAAGAATATGGTTTCCCCCCTCCAGGATCAGCAGTTGGTAAGTTTTGCCTGATACGGTCAATTTGCTCGCAAGTTGCAGGGCATGCAGCGGGTCAACCTGTGGGTCAGCCTGGCCATTCAGAATCAGCAAAGGGACATTCAATGCTTCCGCCCAGTACAACGCGGATCGGGTTTGCAGGATGGAATCCTTTTTTGTCGGATATTCCGGAAAACTATCTTTAAAAAACTGTTCTGCCCACGGACGGTCCTTTAGATAAGATGCCATATCCGTATTGGCTCCAACAACAGCCGCGGCTTTTATTGGAAATTTCTCTTTGATCGCAAGATAGGTCATGATCCCACCCCGGGATTCTCCCAGCATAAACAGTCGACCAGCATCTGCGATGTGCAGGTGTTTCAACAGAGGAACAATATTCATGATATCATTCAGTTCCCTCCCGCCGACCTCATCAACCCCTTCCCCCCCTTCACTTCCACGGAGGGCCGGGGCCAGCACAATAAATCCGGCATGAACCAGCTTCTTGAATAAGGGAGCGTGCACATAGGAAATATCATTCCGCGCGCCGCTGCCCCGGTTAAAAATAATTACCGGATATGAACCTTTACCCGTACCGACCGGGGTGCTCAGATAAGCCACCACCTTAAGGCCATCACTATGGTAGACTATTTTTTCAATGCTGACTTCCTTGTCAGAAACGGCCTGATCATAGGTGGACTTGTCATAGTACATTTCAATGCCAGTGGCATCTTCATACGCAGGAAATGCAACGGCCGACCTGGAAATAAGGTCTCCGTTAATTTGAGCTAAGCTGAGGGTAGAACAGCTAGTGAAAATCCATACGATCATTTTCATACAATTGGTTTTAAGTTTAGAGTATGCTGGTAACATCATTTCCAACCACAAGTTCTGGCAGGTTACGAGCCTTATTGTGAAGACGTTGCAGAACGGCAATCGTAACATATGGGTCCCTGGGAAGTGGAAGCTGATAAATCACGGTGTAGAGTTCCTATAGTGCCTGAATTTAAAGGGATATCCTCTTGTTTTTTTGATTAACTCCTCCTATTATTCAGGCAAATTGAAATTAAAAATCCCCCTAAAAGGGGGATAAAAAAGAATGATATTCAGGAAGGTGCGATCTGATACACTTTATCTCGGCGTCTCTCGGCCACCTCACTTTGAAATTACGAGGGACAAGGGAAGAATTAAGAATGGGAAATTTCTGTGAGGATCAAACACTGGAAGGCAAGTGAATCCCTCCGTCTCTCATCCACCTCACTTTAGAAAAAAGGGCGGAGCTTTTGGTTTCTTTATTTTTGGCAACTCCTTAAAATTTCCGCTTAAGAGTTAAATGGTGTCTGAAGGATTTCCAGAAATAGCAGGGATGCGAGCGGAAGTGCTTTTCGCGCAAGCGAACAGCGCATGGAGCGATAGCAGTACTGCGGTTTTGACTGCGGCGGAGTCAAAAGTTTCCCTTAATCCTTCTTGATCTCCTGCCTATTCTGCCTAAAGGCAGATTCGGCAGGCAGGTTTGGCAAATATTGCAGTAAGGCAAAATAAACATAAAATAACTTTCCGTTATTTTATGTTTTCCGGCTTCTTATAACGTAAATATCGGCTAGGCTTTGAAAGTCGAAAATTCTCTTACCCTCACCCTAAAGGGCAATAATTTTCTCTGTCAGTGCTATTTTTATAGGATTTTTCCTCCCTTTAGGGTTGGGGAAAAGAAAAATCCAGTTTCATAGGCCTATCCATTTTTCACATTACAATAACATACACTTGTTTCTAATTATCTCCTACCTACTCGGCCCAAAGGCAGCTTCGACAGGCAGATTTGGTGAATTTTCATCAAGACAAAATGAACAATCTTAAATTTGAAGAAGACAAAGCACCACTATCAGCCAATCCATATTGATAGAGCAAACATGATTTAGAAGTAATTAATAATGATTAACCGACCAATGATTCCCTCAAAAAAACTAAATATTATTTAATGGAAACAACAAACAATAATCCATTAGCCTGGAACGACTTTATAAAAGTAGAAATGCGTGTAGGCACCATCCTTTCAGCAGAGATATTTAAAGAAGTCAAAAACCCTGCTTATAAAATGCTCATTGATTTTGGGCCCTATGGCAAAAGAAAAACCTCTGCCCAAATCACTGACCTCTATGAACCAAAAGCATTAATTGGTAAACAAGTCATCGCAGTGATCAATTTTTCACCCAAACAAATAGCGACCATGATGAGTGAATGTCTTGTTCTGGGAGCCGTTGGCGATAAAAAAGAAGTGACTTTAATTGAACCGGAAAGAAAGGTGGACAACGGAACCAGGATCGGATAAAGACTGCATTAAGCCCGCCATACATCCGACCAGTTCTATCCTTTTATCATTTCATCCTGCATTTGTGTTGTTTCGGTATTTAAAAAATAGAAATGTTGTCCTAAGTATGGATCTTCACTGATATGAAACTCCTCATCATAGGCGGTACCGGTAAAACAGGGCAACAACTGATCCGTCAGGGATTGGAGAGGGGCCATACGATCACCGCCCTGGTCCGCAATCCGAAAAAGGTAAAGCAAGAACACCCCAACCTGCATGTCGTCCAGGGCAATGTTTTGGAACGGGAAAGCCTGAATAAAGTGGTACTAGGACAAGACGCTGTACTTTCTGCCCTGGGTCACAAGCGTTTTATCCTTCCCAGTACGGTTCTGACTGAAGGCACCCGAAATCTTATAGCAGCCATGAAGCAGGAAGGTGTAAAGCGATTCCTATGCATCACTTCTCTGGGCATCAATGAGAGTCGGTACCGACTTGGGTTGTACTACACCCTTTTTACCATCCCAGTCATTTTATATTTTTATTTCCGGGACAAAGCCAGGCAGGAACGGCTGATCCGCGTCAGTGATCTGGACTGGACGATCATCCGTCCCGGGCAGCTGACCAACGGCCGGCAAAAAAATACCTACCGACATGATGAAAATGCAGGCAGTTATATCCTCACCAAATTAATCTCCCGCGCCGATGTGGCCCATTTTATGCTGGAACAATTAAAAAAGCCCTCTTATGTGAGGAAGGCGGTGGGGGTGGTGGGTTAATACTGGTCGAGGGCCAATTGAAATCGATTATTTCAGTCTTGCGATAAAGTCGGCGATATAGGTATTGATCTGTTTCGAATTGTATTGCACAATGTATCTGGGATGGTCAAAAGTGATCAGAGAATCAAAGAAATGATATTCCCGGTTGATGGCTTCAAGATAGCGGGCATTTTTCTTACCAAGGACATAACAAACCGAACGATCGACTCCAAAGCCGATTTGTTTTTTTAGGCTGTCAATAATAAAATCCCTTACGGCTAAAAATAAGTCCGGGTAATCGTAGTAATTGCAATTCACCCAATTGCCTTTTTGATTCTGTACAATAAATCCCAAAGGACAGACAGAACTGATATAGAATGCATCATAGAAGGCCCCTGGTCCTCCAAATTCTTCTATCAATTCATATATAAAAACAGAAGAAGGTTCATGGGTAATCATGGAGGTACTTACAATCCCGCAAATGTCTGATAATCTTTTCGTATCCGTAAACGGAATGCCGGTGGCACCTGCTCCCAAC
>JBGTMS010000078.1:0-3608 GCA_041743425.1 Zeaxanthinibacter sp.
GGCAGTGCCTCACAGCAAGACCAGCATCATTCCATGATCCTCGATCTTGCCGGTATGGTGTATCTAAGACAAAGGGCAACTTAGCAAGTAATTCGTAGACGCAATGCCCGAAGGGATGGTATGAATCATCCTGAATTTCTCTCACAGGCATTGGCATTTTATCCAAGCTTAATTCCTTTATTCTTAGAAATTCAAACCAGCTCCCTGCTTCAGCGAAAGCCACCATGAATGCAAGTAAAAAAGGAGGCACTGAATGACATCACTTAAATAAATATGTTGTTTTTTTGACTACCGAAACTAAAATCTCTTAAATCTCTACTGCAACCGGACAAAATTAATTCCGTTTTATGAGGCCCGGATCGTCCGGCTCCCTTACCCCTGGTAGCCTTACCAGCCACTAGCTGGATTAAGATACCTCAATACAACTTTAATCTATATTCAGTTATGAAAAATCGCATTGGCTCAGGAATTGTTAGTCAGGTATTCATTATTTTGCTCATAGTGATGATGGGAGGACTCATTTTTTTGGAAATGACCCCGTATCTTACAGGTGTTCTAGGTGCAGTGACCATTTACGTACTTTTTAGGAAATGGATGTTGATCCTGGTCAGGAAAGGATGGAACCCCAATCTGGCGGCAGTCCTTCTAATGCTGATATCCTTCATAGGCATTCTGATACCCCTCACCGGAATTCTTCTCATGTTGGGAAACAGGATCGGAGACGCCGTCAAAAATTCCGGTAAACTTTTCGAATCCCTAAAAGAACAAATCGCTTCCTGGGAAGAACGCTTCGGTTTTAATCTTGCCTCCGAAATGGATACCTCGGCGATCTCCTCATGGGTTGCGGAGAATCTACAGAACATCGCCGGGGGTACCTTTACTATGCTCATAACATTGGGCATCATGTATTTCCTTCTATTTTATATGTTCACTGACAGGAAAGAACTTAGAAATTCCCTCTTCGAATATATCCCTGTCAAAAGGGAAAACCTGAAAAGCATAGGTTCCGAAATTCATTCGATGGTGAGGTCCAATGCCCTGGGTATCCCTTTAGTGGCAATAGTTCAGGGCATAGTCGCATTAATTGGATTCTATATTTTTGGGGTAGACAAGCCTATATTCTGGTTCGTAGTGGTGACGGTCGGTTCAGTCATACCCTTTGTAGGCACATTCATCGGAATTATACCGGTTTTTATAATTTCGCTTGCTGCGGGAGAAGATTTTCAGGCGTGGGGAATTTTAATATACGGTATTGTTGTGGTAGGAAGTTCGGACAATATAATACGGCTCCTTGTGCTCAAAAAGCTGGATGATGTGCATCCCCTGATTACATTGATCGGGGTAATCATTGGCGTCCCTTTGTTCGGTTTTATAGGTCTGATATTTGGGCCATTATTATTGAGTCTTTTCCTGCTTCTCATCCGTATTTATAAAGGGGAATACGGAATAAAGGAGTCTGCAAGCCCGGCTATTTAAAAAATTGCCGAGCGCATTTGTAAGATTCCAAAGCTTTAAATAACCTTATGCATGGCATCAAGAGCGGAATGAGGCAGTTATAGGCTGGAGACCATGATGATAACGACCACGCTTATACTGTTGCAGGAAAGAGTATCTGTGAATTATTCCGGGCAAACTCCCGGTTTGAATGCCGGCAGTAATAAACATCCGGATCTGCCGTGGCTAGGCTGGCAGGAGGATGCCATCACCGGTGTTTACCAAGGGGGTCTGTTAGTCATATGAATCTCCATCTGGTTGGAAGCTTTCATGGTCAGGTTTTTCCTATGCAGGGTCTTCATTTACTGATCCGGTAAAGGATGATGCTTCCTTAAATTTCAGGAGAGCGGTACGGTCATAATGACCATCTCCTTCAAGAGGTGGTGATAGTCTTTCAGGCGCTCTAATATGGGCCTACTCTTATCCTTTTGTATTGTCAGGGTAACGATATCGGAGGCCGCCGGGAAACCCGAGGCCTTTTGACATTGAAAGTGCAACTAAACTTTGGTCAAAGGCATACGTTAAACTACCCGAACAAAGCAGCTCAAGAAAAATGCTTATCCGCCAATGATTTCCCCTCCGTTGATGTGCAGGGTCTGACCTGTCATGTAACTGCTGTCCTCACTCGCAAGAAAGACATAGGCGGGTCCCACTTCCGATGGCTGCCCCATGCGTCCCATAGGCACATCCTTGCCAAAATCCGCGAGTTCCTTTCCCTTGAAAGTGGCAGGGATCAATGGGGTCCATATTGGTCCGGGAGCGACCGAGTTGACACGAATCCCTTTTTTAGCCAGAAGGCCCGACAAGCTTCTGGTAAAGGAAACAATAGCTCCTTTGGTGCTTGAATAGTCTACCAGATGTTCACTGCCGCGATAGGCCGTTATAGATGTGGTATTGATAATCACGTCGCCCTTCTTCAGATGCCCCAAAGCGGCCTTGGTAATATAAAAGAATGAATAAATATTTGTTTCAAAGGTAATGTGCAGATTTTCTGCTGTAATATCCTCTAAACGCTCTTTTGGAAATTGCATAGCCGCATTGTTCACCACAATATTTAATTTTCCGAAAGTTTTGATGGTACTTTGGACAGCATTGATACAGAATTTCTCATCCTTTACATCTCCCCTGATTAAAAGGCAATTTCTGCCTTCTTTCTCAATTGCTCGTTGGGTGTCCTCAGCATCCTTGTCCTCTTCAAGATAAACTATGGAGATATCCGCGCCTTCACGCGCGAAATGTATCGCAGCACTTTTTCCGATCCCACTATCTCCCCCAGTGATCAAAGCTATTTTACCGTCAAGTTTATTGCTTCCTCTATAGTCATCACGGATAGTTTTCGGCACATTCTGCATTTTAAATTGCTTCCCGGGCTGCGTTTCCTGTTGATCTTTTACGAGTGTTGCGCTATTTTTCATGAATCTATTCTTTACAAATTAATTAATAAATAGAACCATCACCTGGCGAGCACTACCTGTCTGCCGGCTCCTAATGGTTTCAATCTGCCCGGTTCGTCAGGCGGAGAAAAGGTAGGACTTTCATGAGGATCCTATTTCCAGAAACGATATAACAATCGCAATGAAAATAATAAAGAAAGTTACCGTAATTATAATTGCCCAGGGAAACCGGTTCTTAGGCACATTAGTCGTCTGATTCCTAAATTCAGCGCCCTTTCGCCCCTTCGTAGGCATGGGTGCACTGTCTTTGGCTTCCATTTTTTCCTTTCCGAGATCCCTTTTCACGATGGTTAAAATTTAATGATGGCCGCTGCCACAAATGACCAGTTTTTATTATGTGATGACACCAGCTCTTGGTGACATTTTGTAAAGGTCTGTAATTTACAGTAGGTATTATTTTAAAAAAGGTGCATTTCTGAAGTGGTTCAGCCCAGAAGTCTCTTTTGTACAAATTGAAGAAAAAAGTGAAAAGATAGAGATCTATATCGAAAATATGATTAGCGTGAAAAATATGAAAGTCGTTTAATGTGAGGGTATAGGTTTACGCGCCAAAGTAACGTTACAGGAGGCAGAAATATTTCAATAATCGAGATGCTTACTCCCCTGCGGTTAATTGTTTCTCCGCGATTTCTTGTATAACAAAAATGTCTTTTTTAAACA
>JBGTMS010000079.1:0-14678 GCA_041743425.1 Zeaxanthinibacter sp.
CTGGATAAAGTCAAGGCAGAAGTCAAAGCAAAGGCATTGCAGGCTGAGAAAGAAGTTAATGAGAAAAGGGCTCAGGCGGCCATTGAGGCAGAAACCGCAGAGGCTGAACCGGCTACCGCAGCTGAGGTTTCCCCTGAAGTAACCGGGGAAGCAAACGCAACAGAAGCGAAAACCCCTGAGACGAAGGAGGCTGATGTTGCAGAATCAAAAAAGGCGGAAGAGACAGATAAAGTTGCTCCGGAAGTGGTTGCCAAAGATGATAAGGCCGTGAAAACTGCTGTGGAGGAAGAAAGCCCTGTTGCAAAAGAAGAAGCAACCAGCGCTAAACCAGAGGCTGCTGAAAAAACTGCGGCCACTGAAGAAGAGGGCAGTGAGCCACCAGCAAAGGCCAAGGATTAAGTAGCAAAAGCGATATTCATGCAGAAGGAAGCTTGTTTCTACCTTGGCAAAATCGTCTCAAAATATAGCTATAAAGGGGAGGTATTGGTGAAACTTGATACCGATGATCCCGAAATATACAAATCAATGGAATCTGTGTTCGTTTCCCTCGGAAACAACTTGATTCCATTTTTTATTTCACAATGCCGCCTGCATAAATCGGATCTCCTGCGTATCAGGTTTGAGGAAGTTGCGGATGAAAGCGATGCAGACAGAATCATGGGTTCTGAACTCTATCTCCCGCTGGAATTCCTTCCCAAATTAAAGGGCACTAAATTTTATTACCATGAGATCATCGGATATGCCGTGCGGGATAGCATCTTTGGCGATATTGGTGTGATTACAGGCGTGAATGACACTTCGGCACAGGCTCTTCTGGAGATTAAAAATGGCGACAGGCAACTCCTTATCCCTGTGAGTGACGAAATTATCACCGCCCTTGACAGGAAAGCAAGAATTATGGACGTCACCACTCCTGATGGCCTGGTAGCCCTCTACCTCGATTAAAGACCAGGCTTAAGTAAGCGCTTCCCGGCAGAATTCCAGACATTTTTTGACTTCTGAAACAGGATCGGAACCTTCAGGGATATCATATTCCAGTTCAATGGTACCGGGGAATTTATATTTATTATCTCTCATTAGTTGGAGAACACCCATGATAGGGGTATCGCCGGTCCCCCATAACACATTGCCCTTGCCGTTGGCAGGGCTTTGTCTGTCCTTTAAATGCATGCTCAGGATACGTTCATTTTTTGCTTTAACTATGCCCAGGATATCCTCGTTCCCCGCCGCTACATAATGGCCGAGGTCCAGATTGAGGCCGTTGGACTGGGATTGCTTCAGGGCCAGATCCCACAACGTAGGTGTCTGCTGCTCGTGGCCATGATAACCGATGGCCATTTTATGTTTCTTTGCCATGGTTCCCAATTTGAGGGTATGCGCATCATCTTCAGGATGTTCCAGAGTGACATGGCTCGCACCCAGCGCCCTGGCAGCCCGAAGCCCCCATTCTATCTCTGCATCCGTATTCTGTTTCCCGAAAGCATCGGGCTTAAAGGCGTATATGGAAACCCCTGCTTTATTATATTTTTTGCGGAGGGCTTCGAATTTATCCAGAGAAACTCCCGTCCGCCAGGAAGCCACCTCTTTGTTATATGCTGAGAGGGTGGCCTCCATGTCGGCCATCTGCTTCAATTGATCTTCTGTGAGGGTCTCTCCATTCTGACGCGATCTTCGAAGGCCATAATAAGCACGTCGGTCTACAGGATTCGCCGGTTTTCCGGCAAATGTTTCCGCAGGGTCCCCCATGAGTTCAATCGCATTGATCCCGCTGTCGATCACATATTGAAGGGTCGCTTCGGCACTCTGGTCCGGAAGGCTTCTGAAGGAATAGGTGATGACGCCAATCTGTACCCCCCTGATCATGGAATTCGGATGTTTATTGCTCCCGGAGGCCGCGAAAAGCGAGGGTCCGGTGAGCGAGGTTCCCGCAACAAATACGGCTGAGGTCTCAAGAAATTTTCTTCTGCTAAACGGGTGCCTTTTGGTTGTCATGACAGTAATTTTTTTGATCGATTCATATTTCAGTTAAATGCCTCTGCCCCGGTAGCCCCTTTTATCTGAGGCCATCCATAAAATGTCATCTGCCTCATGGACCAGGGAAATTCTCCGGTTGCTTCCGGTACCGAAGGAAGCAGGATTTTCAGGTAACGGGCTTCCACGGGATCAAAGGTAATAACCACATCTTCGGAGGTCGCACCCCCTTCCGCAACTACCTCCCAGGCGGTGTTATCTGCAGAAACCAATACCTGATACTTCCTGGGAAATGTTTGGGTAGGAGGCGGGGCCTCAGGCCCGCGGCCGTTGCGAATGGATGGGGAATTAAAATGCACTTCCTGAAGGATGACTTTCCGCGGAAAGCCCACTTCAAACCACATTCCCTTCCTTTGTTGTTCCCCTGTAGTCCAGCCTTCAAAATTAAAAGCACTGGCCGGGGAGGCGGTTCCGCCAATCCTGGCGGGTGCGGTATGACTTGCCCGCACCTTCCATTCCGGTAAAGGCAGCAGTTGTTGTGGCACCACTTCCATAAGGGTCTCATAATCATACGGACCTTCGAAGCCTTTGGTCTTTTCCCGGATCTTTGCCACGGCTTCCGGGGATACCGCCCCGGCACCGTTCTCCAGATGGTACCTGATGTACGACGTAACAGCGGCTATCCAGTCGTCGGATTGTTCTTCCATGCCCACCATAATTCCACCCGCATAGGTTTTGCCGTCAATGGGTCCTTTTAAGCCATGTAAGACAGTATGTATCGCATAATCGGGATGGGCCTGAATACGGTCTGAAGCTTTTAGCGGTGGTGCCATCCTCTGGCCATTTCCAACGATGGTGCCAAGCCCGTCATTGCCGTGGCACTGCACGCAGAGTTCATTGAAAATGAGCGCTCCTTTTTCCACTCTTTCCTGCTCGTCGGAAGTTAATGTCAAGGCTTGTTTTATGTTAAATCCACGTATTTCCGGAGGATTGAGAATTTGTTCTCCTATGACCTGAACCCCTTTGAATTTATTGGTTGCTATCGCAAGCCTGACCAGCTGTTCAAGATTGGGAATTTCGAGGAACTTCGCGGTGAGCATTGCCTGAATCACTTCGTCAGCCCCTCCTTCCATGATCATTTTTTCCAGAGCTCCGTCAGGGAGATTACCTCCTGAACCTCTCAGGGACTCAGCTGCCCTAAGACCCTGAATGCGCAGCTTCGGGGAACTGTCTTCCAAAAAGGTATTTACCAGCCCTTCCTTTAATCCACCCAGGCCTTCAAGGCACCAAAGGGCATGTATCCTGGCCAGAGGGTTGGCATGTTCCCGGGCCATGCTTTCAAGAGCCGGAACAAGAGATTTATTACCGCTAAGGACGATAAGTTGCTGTGCCTTGTCACGCCACCATCCATTAGGGTGACCGAGATAAGTAAGCAGATCAGAGGGTTTCTTGTCAAGCATCGCGGGGCGCTTTTTATCCCGTGCCATGCCATCATAGGTGATTCTCCAGATTCGACCGAGACCAACAACCTTGTCCAGTTGGTATTGTTCTATTTTGGACCTGAGATAGGTGCCTTTCTGAGCCCATTGGCCCTCCTGTATGATCCCGTGGTACATATCTGTTATATACAAGGTCCCATCCGGCGCCGTGGTCATATCCACCGGACGAAATAGCGGATCGGTAGAGCGGAGGAATTCTGACTGCTCCTCCTGGTAAACATTATGCAGACGGGTTAGGCCGTCTGTCACCACCGGATTGATCTGCCGCACAATGCGGGCGACAGGTTCGCCATAGAAGTATTGACCGTATAGCGCCTTAGGGAGTCGGTCTCCCCTGAAAATGTCGTTGCCTGCCGCCCCGGTAACATTGTTCAGTGACCCGTCAGGTTGCCGAACCTCATCCATTCCGCCTTGCATATCGGCAATCTTAACCGGAGCTCCCCAGGGAATTTTAAATCCTTCCGCGAACTCATCCTCCACGGTAAAATTCCCATAGTGAATGGGAAATTGAAAATAAGAAGGAAGTCCACTGGCGCCTCCCTGGAACCAAAGTTTACCGAAATCATCATGAGTGATACCCCATTGGGCCCGGTTGTAGCCAGTTTTTTCACGAAGAATCCCCCCCGGGCTCTCCCTGATTCGAAATGCATTGACCGTACTGTAAATCCAATTGTCCATACCCCGGTACATAAAGGCCTGTTGGTGTTCCACATTGCCGGATCGACCGTATTTGGTGGTAAAAAGTTCTTTTTTGTCCGCTTTGCCGTCGTCATTGGTATCTGTGTATTTATACACATTGTCAGCATCAGATTCCATGGTCAGAATGCAATTTTTTCCATAAGGAAGGACGAATCTGGGGAAAATAAGGCTATCCACAAAGGCGGTCCCCTTCTCATAAACGCCGTCATTATCTGCATCTTCCCACCTTGAAATCCTGCTGACAGGCTCCAGGGTTCCGTCCGAATCGGCTGTCAGCATATAAGAGCGTAATTCCAGGACATACATTCGGCCATCCCCGTCAAAAGCGATGGCCCCCGGTTGCTCAATCTGAGGCTCAGTAAGCACCGGTTCAATGCGGTAGCCCGGGGGAAGTAGAAAGTGTTTCTGTTCTTCTTCCGGATACAGCGGCAGCACCGGGGATTTTGGTTCCAGGTCAATATTGGACCAATTTTCATCGGCCGGGTCGGCATCGTCCGGAAGTGACATCCGAGGCAGACTGTCCGACATGGAACCTATCACCTTTTCAATCGGATGCAGTTCGTGTTTTTTTGGGGAACAACCTGAAAAGTAAACTAAGACAGGGATCAACAAACACAGGAGCGTACGCATGAACAACATTTTTAGGAATTTGGCAGCTGACAGATGCATATTTTAATTGCCAGGAAGGAATGGGATACCCCTGTTTTGGTTGTGAGAAAATTAAGTATATTCAGGGCAATTAACAAGATTTTTTTACCATCGGTCCTCAGGGCCTTAGATTACTCAAATGGGTCATGTTCACGATTAAAGAGATTTTATTTTTTTTATTATTACTGTCTGTCGTAAGGCCTGAGAATGGCTCAAAGACCCGCCCAACCCCTGAACGACCGCCCAATGTCATTCTGATTTTCACAGATGATCAGGGGTATGGGGATGTAGGGATTTTTGGAGCGAAGGATATAAAAACCCCTCATTTGGACAAGCTCGCCTCGGAAGGGGTGGTTCTCACAAGTTTTTATGCTGCTCAGGCGGTTTGTTCCGCCTCCCGGGCAGGTATATTAACAGGATGTTACCCTAACAGGATCGGGATGCATAATGCACTGATGCCACAAAGTGAGGTGGCGCTTAATCATTCTGAGACCACTATCGCTGAAATGTTGAACTCCAAAGGTTACCGCACGGCTATTTTCGGAAAGTGGCATCTGGGCGACCACCCGGATTATCTGCCTACAAAACACGGATTCGATGAATTTTATGGAATACCCTATTCCAATGATATGTGGACGAAGCATCCTCAACAGGGGAAAGGATTCAATTTTGGGCCATTGCCTCTGTTCCAAAATGAAACAGTAGTCGACACACTTACCGAACAATCGGAGCTGACAACCAGAATTACAGAGTACAGCGTCGATTTTATAAAACGCAATAAGGAACATCCTTTCTTCCTGTACGTTCCGCATCCCCAACCCCATGTGCCGCTCTTTGTGTCCGGGAAATTCCGGGGATTGTCTGAAAGGGGTCTCTATGGCGATGTGATAATGGAAATTGACTGGTCTGTGGGTCAAATCATGGATGCTCTGAAAGAAGAAGGCCTGGATGAAAACACCATTGTCATCTTTACCTCGGATAACGGTCCGTGGCTGGCTTACGGGAATCACGCGGGGAACGCCTCGCCTTTCCGTGAAGGTAAAGGAACCGCCTGGGAGGGCGGACATCGTGAGCCATTTATCTTGAGGTATCCAGAGAAGCTGAAAGCGGGCGCCCGAATTGATACCCCTGTGATGGCCATAGATATACTGCCGACCCTTGCCTACCTTACCGGCGCTCCCCTTCCGCACCGGGCAATAGATGGTAAGAATGTCTGGTCGGTTATTACTGGAAATGACTCCAAAGGGCCCCAGAAGGCCTATTTTTTTTATTTCAGGGTGAATGAATTGCACGGGGTGCGATATGGCAGATGGAAATTGTATTTTCCCCATCGGTACAGGACAATGAAAGATCAGCAGCCTGGCAAGGATGGTCTTCCCGGGAAGTACAGCATTATAGATCTCCGTCGGATTGCTTTATATGATGTGGTATCTGATCCCGGAGA
Organism: Zeaxanthinibacter sp.; assembly: GCA_041743425.1. Lineage (GTDB taxonomy): Bacteria > Bacteroidota > Bacteroidia > Flavobacteriales > Flavobacteriaceae > JTS-RE37. Next base: position 6,262 of record JBGTMS010000079.1, read on the forward strand.
AACCAAAGATGTGGCTTCTCAAAACCCTGAGATCGTAACAGAAATAGAACGTCTTGCTGATGGGATGAGGGAGAGGTTGGGTGATGCGCTTAAAGGGGTTGAAGGGAAGGAAAACAGGGCTGCGGCGAAGGTAATTTATTAGTCCCGGTTCCTCCTGGACCGGGCGACTTAGAATAGTAGGATTGACAAAACCATTTTACTTCAGGCAATTTACGATCCAGCAGGATCGCTGTGCCATGAAAGTGGGCACGGACGGGGTGTTGCTCGGCGCCTGGGCAGAACTTGGCCCGCAATCAGGAAAACTTTTGGATATCGGGGCAGGCAGCGGAATCATCGCCCTTATGATGGCGCAACGAACAGCGGCAGCCAGAGAGGAGGTAATGATAGATGCCGTGGAGCTGGATGCCGCCGCCCATGACCAATGTGTTGAAAATTTTGAAAATTCACCCTGGCCCGACCGATTATTTTGTTACCATGCTAGCCTGGCTGAATTTACGGAGGACCCACCGGAAAGTTATGATCACATTCTGTCTAACCCTCCTTTTTCTCCGGGAAACAGGGCTGCCGTAAAGACCGCAAGGACCATGGCCCGCCAATATGGGCATCTCCCCTTTGCTGAATTGTTGTCTGATGTCAGCCGGTTACTGACTCCTCAGGGACGGTTTTCCACCATTATTCCATTTTTTGAGGAGGAACGCTTTATATCATTGGCGGCCCGACATGACTTGAATCCAAAGCGGGTGACACGTGTAAGAGGCACACCTACTGCTCCTTTCAAAAGAAGCCTGCTTGAATTTCAGCGCCAGGCGGGGGAAATAAAGACCGGCAGTCTCATAATCGAATTGGAACGGCACCGCTATTCCGAAGCGTACCGGAGTCTAACGAACGATTTTTACCTCAATCTTCCGGCATAAGTTCATAACCATAATTGAGCAGGGTTGAGGGAAAAATCTGGAATATTTTGGCACTATTCGGAAGTAAACCAGGTCTGTCTGCGGATGATTAGGGCTCTGACGAAGTACCGTTTCATTGAGGTCAATTTAAAATATCTTTCTGTTTTTTGAACGCATCAATACATACAGGGGAATTCCGGCCAGTAAAAGTAAAAATCCCCAGAAGACCGCTCGGTCGCCTGCGCCATAAATGGCCCACAAAGCGTATGCGAAGGCAAGCGAGCCAAGGATGACCCCGGACGTTTGAGAGCGCCGGCTAACTTTTTTCTCCTGGACGAGAATGAGGTAGGCTGCCATGGAAAAGATAAATGGAACGAGGGCACAAAGGGTGGATAGCAAAATCATGAAACGGAATTGCTCGACCAGGCCTTCGCTGAAATTCATAATCAATAAGGCGGAGGTGAGTATACTTCCGATAATCATGCCCTGCAATGGAACCCCGTTTTTGTTTTCCCGTTGAAATATTACGGGAAATAAGCGGTCTTTGGCGATAGCTTTCGCGAGGGTACCCTGTACCAGGATCCAGCCATTGAGCCCGCCAAAAGCGGCAAGCGCGGCACCGGCGGCTATGATATCCCTTCCCATATCCCCGCTGATTATTTCCATAGCATCTGCAAAGGGGGCGGGCGAGTCTGAAAGGACTTCCGGTGATATCATTCCAAGGATTACGGCAGTACTTAAAATGTACAATAAAGTGGTAGTCAGCGTACCAATCATGGTAGCCCGGGGGATCGTTATTTCCGGTTTTTCTATATTGGTGGCAGGGAAAGTAGCGCTTTCCAGTCCGAGAAAAGCATAAAGAGTCATGGTCCCGGTAATGGCGATCGCTTCAAAATGACTGTCGCCACTGATGTTAAATGGAGTAAAATTGTCCCAGGAAAAGAAAAACATACCTCCAAGGATGACAAGGATGATAGGTAAGATTTTTAAGAAAGTTACGGCGAGTAGGAAGCTTCCTGATTCCCGTATTCCCAGAGAATTTACCCAGGTCAGAATCCAGATCGCGGAAAGTCCGCAGAGTACTGCAGTCAGGGGACTATCAGCAATCCCAGGAAAGAATACCGTTAGGGCACTGAGGAAGGCTACCGTAATTGCGGCATTACTGACCCAGGTGGAAATCCAGTAACCCCAGGCGACCAGAAAGCCGGGAAAATCCCCGAACCCTTCTCTGGTATAGGCATAAGGCCCGCCATCTTTTGTGGGAACAATTCGACTGAGCCGGCCGAAAATATGAGCAAGCAGACAGGCACCAAAGGCGGAGAAGACCCATCCCAGCAAACTGATACCTCCGTAAGAGGCAAGTGCGGCTGGCATCAAAAAAATACCGGCACCAATCATATTGCCCAGAACCAGAGAGGTACTCATCCAGATTCCCAGCTTTTTGCTTCGTTTGGTTTGGTTCATCGCTGATCAAAAGTATCAAAAGAATTATATACTTTTATTTTTTAAAGCGGTTTCCGGTGGACATGCATTTTCATATCGATCCAGACATAACAAAGGCAGAAACGCTGCCCGCATCATTTTATCGCAGCCGGGAAATATTTGAACTCTTAAAGGAGCGTGTTTTCTACCGTTCATGGCAATGGGTGGGACACGAATCCGAGATACCTCTTCCACGCGATGTTTATCCCAAAATTATCCTGGAGGATTTTCTGACGGAACCGGTGGTTTTAACGAGGGAGTCGAATCTGGAAATCCACTGTCTGAGCAATGTCTGTACTCACAGGGGAAATACCGTGGTGCAACAAACGGGAAATACCAGGAAACTTACCTGCAATTATCACGGGCGGAGGTTTACACTTGACGGCAGGTTTGAACATATGCCTGAATTTGGTCTTGCCCGGAATTTCCCCCGTCCCTGTGACGACCTGCCTTCTTTCCCCCTCCGCTCCCTGGGTCCGTTCCTTTTTGCAGGATTCCAGCCGCATTATGATTTCCGGGAAGTGACCGAAGCCATGATGACCCGTATCGGGTTTATGCCTCTGGAAAATTTTATGCACGATGCGAGCCGTACAAAGAACTATCTCATCAATGCGCATTGGGCCCTCTATTGTGACAATTACCTTGAAGGATTTCATATTCCGTTTGTTCATGAAGATCTGAACGCCGTACTGGATTATGGAAATTATGATACCGTACTTGATAAGTATATGAACGTTCAGATAGGGTACGCAGAAGGAACAGATGCCGTCTTTGACCTTCCCGAAGGCCACGTCGATTACGGCAAGAAAGTAGCCGCATACTATTTCTGGATTTTCCCGAATATGATGTTTAATTTTTATCCCTGGGGACTGTCCGTGAATCTTGTGCAACCCCAGGGTCTTACCCGAACCAAAGTAACTTTTTTAAGTTACGTATATGACCCGGCACGACTTGATCAGGGGGCCGGATCTGGACTGGATAAAGTGGAAATGGAAGATGAAGCAGTAGTGGAAAGCGTTCAGAAAGGCGTTCGTTCCCGGTTTTACCAGGCAGGTCGGTTTTCCCCAACAAGAGAAAAGGGCGTACATCACTTTCACAGACTTTTAGCCAGCTTTCTTAATTATACTTCCCCGTTTACACCTTGACAGAGGCTTCTAAAATATAGTGATTCCCATTTGTCAGGTTATATATCCTCATTACCTTTGAACAAAATAAGCGCTATGAAGCCTGATTTATTTGAGTCTCCGGACTATTACCAGCTCGATGATTTGTTGAGTGACGAACATAAACTGGTGCGCCAGGCTGCCCGGCAATGGGTGAAAAGGGAGGTTTCTCCCATCATTGAAGAACATGCGCAAAAAGCTGAATTTCCCAAAAAACTTATTCGGGGTTTAGCGGAAATTGGCGCTTTCGGACCCTATATTCCGGTGGAATACGGAGGGGCAGGGATGGATCAGATCAGTTACGGCCTGATTATGCAGGAAATTGAAAGGGGAGATAGCGGGATCCGTTCAACTGCTTCTGTGCAGTCTTCTTTAGTGATGTATCCAATTTTTGCCTATGGAAATGAGGAACAGCGTAAAAAATATTTGCCTCGACTTGCATCGGGGGAGATCATGGGATGTTTCGGATTGACTGAGCCTGATCATGGTTCGAATCCCGCGGGAATGGTAACGCATTTCTCAGATAAAGGAGATCACTTCCTGCTCAACGGAGCCAAACTCTGGATCTCCAATTCGCCCTTTGCCGATATTGCCGTGGTATGGGCTAAAAATGAAGAAGGACGTATTCACGGCCTGATCGTAGAGCGTGGAATGAAAGGGTTTACTACCCCGGAAACTCATAATAAATGGTCCTTGAGAGCCTCTGCGACAGGTGAACTTATTTTTGACAATGTCGCCGTGCCCAAAGAGAATTTACTGGCAGGTAAGAGCGGATTGGGTGCTCCGTTGGGGTGTCTGGATACTGCCAGATACGGAATTGCCTGGGGAGCCATTGGGGCTGCAATGGATTGCTATGATACGGCCCTGAGATATGCAAAAGAACGTATTCAGTTCGGAAAACCTATTGCAGCGACCCAGCTTCAGCAAAAAAAACTTGCTGAGATGATCACGGAGATTACCAAGGCCCAATTGCTCGCTCTTCGTCTCGGGCAACTAAAAAATGAAGGTCGTGCCACTACCACCCAAATCTCCATGGCCAAAAGAAATAATGTGGCTATGGCCATTCAGGTAGCAAGAGAAGCCCGGCAAGTGCTGGGTGGCATGGGCATCACCGGGGAATATAGTATTATGAGGCATATGATGAATCTCGAGAGCGTCATTACTTATGAAGGCACCCATGATATCCATCTCCTGATCACCGGAGCGGATATCACCGGACTACCGGCCTTCAGCTGATCGTTTCTCATCTATCAAAAACCTCTTCAATAACCTGCTCCATAAATGATACTTCGCTCAGCGCCTTCCGCGTGAAATCGAACAAACTGAGGCAGCGGTCGAGGTTCTGGTTTTCATAGGCCACTTTGTAGTATCGATTTCCGTTGAGATAGTCCGTAAGTGCCCTTATCCCGTGCAAAAAGGGCATAAGTGCGGCTCCGAGGGGGAGGACTGCCAGCTCGTGATCGCTCAGAAAGGAACCATTCGAACTGATACCACCGATGAAGGCACGGAACAATCCTTTATCAAAGGTGATCTTCGAATGATCTATTTCATCTTCCGAAGCGGTATTTACAATGGTCCGGACAGCATCCCCGAAGTCATAATGAAAGTACCCCCGCATCAGCGTATCCAGGTCAATCAGGCACAAGGCCTTGCCTGTCGATTCGGAGAAAAGTATATTGTTGAGCTTTGTATCATTGTGACAGATGCGGACCGGCAATTCCGTCTTTTCCCAACTTTGAAGTCGTGGGATGGTCTCATGTGCAAAGGCAATAGCATGTCGCGCGGTGGTCTTTAATTCGGAAGACGCCGATCCCATGGCCTCCTTGAATTGAATTTCACGCAAAGAAAGGTCGTGAAAACCGGGAATAATGTCCTCAAACGAATCGATAGGTGCATCCAGGAGGAGATGGTGAAAAGTACTGATAATCCTCCCGGCTTCGAAGGCCACCTCTTTATCTTCTGTCGTATCGTAAGCGGTACTGTGACTGATATACGTCATCAGCCTCCAATATTTCCCGGAAGTATCTTTAAGAAATGCGTTGCCGGAATTTGAAGGTACCAGGACGATTTTAGTATAATCAGCAGAGTTCAGAGATCCGAGGGCCCTGCGGATATTCCCCATGATTTCCTTTACATTGGGAAATACGACTGTATTAATTCTCTGAAGGATGTACAGTGGCATTTCATCGGCCACCACTAGAAAGGTGTCATTGATGAAGCCCTGGTTAATTGGCTGTATTTTATAGTCTTTTCTGGGAATGGAGAACTGATGTAATACGTCTAAAAGGGCTTCCTTGTCCATAGGGCCGGACTTAGAAGGTGATCTGAGCCCATAATGGTGTACGGTAGGTGCCCCGGGTGGTTAACTCTTTCAGCAAATGCGCTGCCTTTTGTTTATCATCCGCGTACGTAATACCAAACCATTTGCTATCAGAAGGAATGACCTTTACTTTGGCACTTTTATCCTGTAACATTTCCTGGATTACAAAAGGCAGGTATACTTCACCGGTTTCTATTTTGGATGAGTCTGTCTGGTTCAAAAAAATCCGGAGGTCATTTGCGATATGATCAAATATGGAGGGCATACATACCCAGAAATTCATGCTCACCAGTTCGTTCCCGTCAAATTCAATACCTGAATCGAGATCGACGATACGTGTATCCTGTTTCTCAATTTTTGTCCGTTCAGCCACCGCTATCAATAAATCCCCATCACGTTTGCACACCCCGCGGGAAACCGAACCATGTTCGGACAAGGTATCATTGAGGGTGTAGGCGATAAGGCCATAAGCACCATCATCCTTATTTGCCTTAATAAATTTGAACGCATTTTTGTAAGCGGCCCGACCATAGTAATCATCCGCATTAATCACGGCGAAAGGTGTTGTTATCACATCCCTGGCGGACCATACCGCATGCGCCGTTCCCCAGGGCTTTTCCCTTGAGCCGGTAAAATTAACTCCCGATGGCAGGTCAGATAATTCCTGAGAGATGACATCAAGTTTTATGTCTTCCGGAAGCCTGTTGCCCAAATACTCCTTCAGAAATTCCACATTATCCTTTTGAGTAATCACAACAATATGTTCGAAGCCATTTTCAATGGCATCATATATGCTGAATTCCATCAAAAATTCCTCTTTAGGCCCCAACCCGTCAAACTGCTTTAATTTTCCATACCTGCTTCCACGGCCGGCCGCCATTAAAAGTAAAGTCATATCCTTGCTTTATGGCCCCAAAAATAAGTTTTTATACTTCATGATGCATGTCATCATAAAGAATTTCCTAATTTAAACCCCTACAAATTGACTAACGTATGGGTACCAGAAGATCGTTTATAAAAAATACCTCCGCCATGGGCGCGGGTGTCATTCTTTCTCCGAATCTTGCATCCCACTGGATGCGTGTGTCACAGAATGAAAAATTAAATATTGGCATGATAGGGGTTGGATTGCGTGGCACCAATCATCTTTCGAATTTATTACTTCGCAAGGACATCAATATTACAGCAGTTTGTGATATAGACCCTGAGAGAATTTCACTGGCTAAGAAAATGATCGGCGATGCGGGAGGGAAGGCTCCTGTCACCTTCGGTAGCAATGATCTGGATTACAGAAACCTGCTGGCCCTTGGGGAAGTTGATGCAGTGGTGATATCAACTCCCTGGTTATGGCACGTGCGTATGACGGTGGATGCCATGCTCGCCGGGAAGTATGCAGGAGTGGAGGTCTCCGCTGCCAATACCATGGAGGAATGCTGGGATCTGGTAAATACCCACGAAAAGACAGGGACACATATGATGATCCTTGAGAATGTAAATTACAGGAGGGATATTCTTGCCGTGCTGAACATGGTCCGGCAAAATATCTTTGGGGAATTACTTCATTTTCGATGCGGCTACCAGCATGACCTGCGCGAAGTAAAATTCAATGACGGGAAAAAAGCACATGGTGGGGGAGTGGAGTTCGGAGAGAAGGCCATTTCAGAAGCGAGGTGGCGCACGGAACATTCTGTAAAGCGAAATGCAGATGTCTACCCTACCCATGGCCTGGGACCAGTGGCTGTTATGGCAGATATTAACCGGGGCAATCGTTTTGTCTCAATGACTTCTCATGCGACAAAGGCAGTCGGACTGCACAACTATATAGTGAAGGTGGGGGGAGAAGCACATCCCAATGCCAGCGTTAAATTTAAACAGGGAGATGTGATTACTTCTGTAATTGGCACTTCTAATGGAGAGACTATTATCGTCACCCATGATTGCAATTCACCGAGACCGTACTCCCTTGGCTTCAGGGTGCAGGGAGCGAGCGGGTTATGGGAGGTAGATGGCAACCGGATATATGTGGAAGGTCAGTCTGAGCCGCATGAATGGGATGTGGCTGATGAATGGCTCGCCAAATATGATCACCCGCTATGGAAGAAATATGGGAAATATGCGGAAGATGCAGGGCATGGTGGCATGGATTTTTTTGTAATGAATGCTTTTGTGGAATCTGCAAAGCAAAATATTGCACCGCCAATGGATGCCTATGATGCCGCTGCATGGAGTGTGATCGGCCCGCTGAGTGAAAGATCCGTTGCAAAAAAATCACGCTCTGTTGACGTACCGGATTTTACAAGGGGCGCATGGAAAACCAATAAGCCAGTAAATCTTACGCTTGATGGTGGAGGAACAACCACAATAAGAAAGCAATGAGATTTGACATAGCATGCTGATGCTTACATCAAAATAAAGTATATTGACGGTTGCTATGAGCTATGAAAAAAGCAATGAATTAAATAAGGGAATGGATTTCTGATTGTTTTCTTGATAGTTCATAGCTCAAAGCTGATAGCTGAAATCCCTTTCATTGTTACCTTAACACTAATTATTATTAAT
>JBGTMS010000080.1:0-5244 GCA_041743425.1 Zeaxanthinibacter sp.
CATTTAACTAGCTGTTATAATGTTTATAACATCAAATAAAATGGAGTGATTTCCAAAATTTGCTTGAACATAATTCTGGAGGTTATAATACGGCGATGGCCGTAGTAATTACTGAATTATTTCAAATATTGCGAAATGCGCTATTACGCAAATTACCTTAATTGCCCTATAATTTTTAGAATGTACCTGAGGGAATTTGAAATACATTATACATGGGTAACTAACCATATAAGGTGTATAACCCTAATAAACATTCAAGTTATACCCGCAATTTGCTTGAACATAATTCGGGACGTTATAATACGGCTTAGTTATAACTGAATTATGTCAAATAGCGCGAAATGCGCCATTACGCAAATTGCTTTAATTGCCCTATAATTTTTAGAAGGTACCTGAGGGAATTTATAATACATCATACATGGGTAACTAATCATATAAGGTGTATAACCTTAATAAACATCCAAGTTATACCCGCAATTTGCTTGAACATAATTCTAAACGTTATAATACGACCAAGGCCGTAGTTATAACTGAATTATATCAAATAGCGCGAAATGCGCTATTACGCAAATTGCTTTAATTGCTCCATAATTTATATTATGTCAAATAGAATTTTGAAGAATGAGTGCTTCCTACTTTGACATTGTACATCGACACTCTTCGGTCACCACCTCTCATCCGCTGCCTCACAATCCTTCTGTGAATTAATACCATTTTAATGGTGCAAAAACTAATAAATACTCTTATGTTTAAAAAGCTCCATGATTTTGGAGCACTGATTTAATTCTCCCCAGAAGAATGTACAGTATTGTATATCACTCGTTTGCCCTGCCAGTCTTTACGGAGGACGCCATTCCCGGCATGTTATACAACGCCCGGGAAATGAATCGGAAATTCTCCATTACAAGGTGTTTGCTCTATCATAATCGAAAATTCCTGCAACTAATTGAAGGTGAAGAAGTTTTTGTGAAACAGTTGTACCGCAACATTCTGAATGATCAGAGACATCATCAGATTGTAACCATCAACAGCGAAGCGCACCCCGACCGTATTTTCAATAAATGGAGTATGGTATATAATGACCTGAATGTGGCCTCAAATAAAATTGAAGACAAGCGGGTGCTTTTTGACAGTATTTTTCATCAGTCCCTGCAGACGCAAATTCTGAATTCATCGACCTTAAAGCTCTGGCATCATGTGCATCACGTTCTGGATGATGAAGGAATGCTGGAAGAACGATAAAGGATGCCCCCCGGAATTACTAATCGACGGCTGCCTCGTTGTCTGTATCCGCCAATAACACCTTTGCAAGCCTTTTGGAATCACGGTTCATATACAAGTCCCGGATCAATTTTATCCGCCTTGTCTCAGAAAGATCCATCGTGTCAATGATGGCGCGCTTGGCAAGAAATTCCTTTCGCTCCAGATCCGCTTCCTCAGAATACTCCGGATCAAATTTAAAGATCAAAGGGGCTTCTTCCTCCGCTTCTTTTTCCTTTGCCTCCTTCTGGGGTTTGTGCTGGGCCGTCAGCTTATCGATCCCTGTCAAATAGATTCCCGCGCAAAGCAACAGGAGAATTACTTTTTTCATTGGTCATCAAAGTTCTGCCATGAAGATACACCAATTTGCCTGAATCGCCATGAACCAGACGGTTATTGGCCGTTCGTCCGAAACAGTCCGCCATAAGCCGATTATTTCTTTACTTCATAGACAAACGCCCGGTATTTCAGGAATGCCACGAACACAACGCCGCCAAAAGCATTCCCACTTAATGCAAGCGCCTGAAAGTAAAAATAGTCTGTGAATAAAATATCCGGTGATGATAAAAATCCCGCGAAAACTTCCACATTTCCTATGATACTGTGGTGTAAGCCCATAAATGATAAGGAAGCCGTAATCAGGTAGATGATCACGATCCTGCTGATCGTGTCCTTTGAGGCCGCAACCAGCCAGGATAACAGCCCCATTAACCATCCCGCAAGAACAGCGCTCATAAATAATACGCCGGCCGGCACCATCGACGCATGTTCCGCGATTGCCTCAACCACAGGAAGTTCAAATAAATGCAACTGCGGTCCGATCCAGATGATCAGTGCCGCCATTGCATAACCGCCCAGAAGATTGCCAGCGATCACCAGTCCCCATAGCCGGAGCAAACTGCCCACGGTTCGTTTCTTGTTTAATACAGGCAATGCCAGCAGAGAGGTCTGTTCCGTAAACAAAATAGACTGACCCAATATCACCATAATAAATCCGAAAGGATAGACCAAAGCCAGCGATTTCAGCAAGCTGTCCTCCGCCACCTTTCCTTCCAGAAAAAAATACAACGTACAAAGCAACAAATAGCCTAAGCCGATCTCAAGGCCGGCAGTGAAAGAACTAAGCAAAATGCTAAGGGGGGCCTTGTCGTAAGTTTCCTGCCCGTCAATGATCTGCTGCTTTAAGATTTCTCCGTGCGATTTGGCGACATCGGATTTGCTTTCGTGAGGTTCAGAAGTGACCTTGTCATCTGCTTCAGACTTCAGTGGTTTCGCGTCAGATATTTTCTCCTTTGCCATCTTCCTGATTTAACATGTTACCGACTGCGCCCGGACAACCCCAATAATGTAATTCCACTAACAGCCGGTTATTCCTCCTCATTTTCTTCAGGCAATAACCCGTCTATAACCTGCCTGATCTCCTGAACTTCTTTTTCCTCCTCCTCATAGCCAATCGTACCATCCCCTTTCGGATTGCCTTTTGTGTCGTCGGCTGTTTTACCAAAATTGGACGAGCGTCGATAGGGATTTTGAAAATCGGCGTGATCTCTTTTTTTTGTTTTATTACTCATCATATTTCTTATTAATAATTACTGATTGAATGTGTCCTCTACAACGGTTTCAGGAATTACCCCGTTGCCTATCACCCTTACTTTTAAAGATTTACTAATTGGGGTCTTACTCCGGTCCGCATATTTGTTATACGGCACCAATACATTGGTCTCTGGGAAATAAGCAGCCAGATTGCCCGGAGGAATATCATACGACACCACTTTAAAATTGGACGCCGTCCGGGTAACCTTATCGTACGTACTGCTCAGACTGACTACCTCTTCCTGCGCCAGACCGGCCATTTTCATATCGCCGGCGTTCATAAAAACAACCCGCCGCTCCCCATATATGCCCCGGTACCGGTCGTCCAGTCCATAAATGGTGGTATTGAACTGGTCGTGGGAACGGATCGTCATCAGAAGATATTCCCCCTTTTTCAGCCGGTGGTCCGGAAGGCCATTCACCATGAATTGTGCCTTTCCATTCGGCAGCATCGAAAAATCGCGCTCCCTGGAATTATTCGGCAGGTAATAGCCAGTTCCTTCTGATCGAATTTTGGTATTGTCAAATCCTTTGGCCACCAGGTCTATCTTTTCACGAATAAGGTCGTAATCCATGCCAAGCGCATTCCACGCCACCGGATGTTGTCCTTTAAAATAGGTATCACCCAACCTGCCAATAATTTCAGGTTCACTGAGGATCGCCTCAGAGGCAGGTTTGAGCATACCTTTAGACCTCCTGACCTGGCCCATACTGTTTTCTATTGTTAAAAACCTCGCTGAACCATTCGCTTCGTCTTTCTCCGATCTTCCGAAAGTCGGGAGTATCAATGCTGTTTCCCCGGTTATGAGGTGGGTCCTGTTGAGTTTTGTGCTCACCTGAACAGTCAACCGGCAGTTTTGCAGGGCTTTGGCGGTATATTCCGTATCCGGAGCGGCCATAAGAAAATTTCCCCCAAGGCACATAAATACCCTGGCCTTGCCATCGTGCATGGCCATAATGGCGTCTACCGTATCTACCCCCTGTCGGGTTGGAGCCTCAAAACCTAGATGGGTTTTGATCCGCTCATTCAATTCAGGTTCGACAAAATGTTGGATCCCCACACTTCGATCACCCTGCACGTTGCTATGCCCACGTACAGGACATGTGCCGCTATGGGCCTTCCCAATGGCGCCTTTTAGCAGGAGTAAATTCACATATTCCCGGATGGTCTCCACCGCGTTCTTATGCTGGGTGAGCCCCATCGCCCAGCAAACAATGATTTTTTTGCTTTTGGCCAGCAGTTGTACCGCCTGATCAATCTTCGCCTCTGAGACGCCACTTCGGGTGAGCAGTTCGGTGTCAAAATAGCTGTTAATATCTTTCATCAAAGACTCATATCCCTCGGTGTAGGTCCGAATAAACTCATGATCAAAGACGTCTCCATCAACCGCATCGAGCGCTGCCAGTTTTTTTAGTATAAGCTTTACCAGGGGAATATCCTGATTGATATTCACCGCGAGATGAAGATCAGCCATCCGCTCCCCCTTACCGACCCATCCCTTGATACGCTGCGGATTACTAAAACTGACAAGACCTGTCTCTTTCAGGGGGTTAATGCTGATTACCGCTCCCCCGTTTTCCTTACATTTTTCAAGCGCACTGAGCATCCTGGGATGATTCGTACCCGGATTCTGCCCGGCGACAATGATCACTTCCGCCCCGTAAAGATCTTCAAGAGTGGTACTCCCCTTCCCTATCCCGAGCATCTCCGTCAATGCTACGCCACTAGATTCGTGACACATATTGGAGCAATCCGGCAGATTGTTTGTTCCTAAAGCCCTCGCAAACATGCCATAAAGGAACGCGGCCTCGTTGCTCGACCTGCCGGAAGTGTAAAAAATGGCTTCATCCGGAGATTGGAGTTGATGCAGTTCAGCAGCGATCAACTCAAAAGCGTCCTGCCACCCAATAGGTTCATAGCGAATGCTGCCTTTCCGCAATACCAAAGGTTCAGTAAGCCTCCCATACCTGTTGAGTTCATAATCAGATTTTGCGGCCAAAGATTCAATGGAATGTTCGGCAAAGAAAGCGGCTCCTATGTGAGATTGCGTGGCTTCATCAGCCAGGGCTTTAGCTCCGCTCTCACAGTATTCAGCCACTTTGGAAGGGCTGGCCGGATCGGGCCAGGCACAACTGGGACAGTCAAATCCGTCCTGCTGATTCATCTTCAACAAGGCTGTCATAGAATTTAATATGCCCATTTCCTTAAAGCCATGCTTTAAGCTTTCATAAACGGCGATCTTGCCGGCTGCCACCTCAATCCGTGGTTTTACCTTAAGGCCGGTAAAAGTTTCCGGAGGTCTTGCTGAGATTGTTCGGGAATTGGTTTTGTCCTGACTTGCTTCACTCATAAAACGGGTGCTTTTCGGGGCTTTTTATTTGCCGGCCGCG
>JBGTMS010000081.1:0-2518 GCA_041743425.1 Zeaxanthinibacter sp.
GTAAACAATGCCGGTAACGCCCATGGCCTGGAAACCATAGATAAAGGGAATATTTCGGACTGGGATGCGATGCTCGATATTAATGTAAAGGGGTTGCTCTATGTGTCAAAGGCCATAATCCCTGGCATGGTCAGCAGGGGATCGGGTCATATTATCAATATCGGCTCGACGGCAGGCAAGGAAGTTTATCCTAAAGGCAATGTCTATTGTGCAAGTAAACATGCAGTTGATGCCATTAACCAGGGAATGCGGATCGACCTGAACGCCCATGGGATTCGTGTTGGCGCGGTCAATCCCGGGTTGGTGGAAACAGAGTTCAGCAACGTCAGGTTTAAGGGCAATGATGCGCTGGCAGAAGCTGTCTACAAAGGTTTTGAGCCGTTGCGACCCGAGGACATTGCGGACATCATTTTGTTTGTGGTCAGCAGACCCTATCATGTGAATATTGCGGATCTCGTCGTCATGCCCACCGCTCAGGCAAGTTCTACGATCGTCAGGAAAAACCTCTGAGGTAATCTCAGACAAGGTTCCATGGAGCCTTTAATTACCGAAACTTATTGTTTGTATCTTGCTTCAGAGGTATCAATTCAACCTCAAAGTGGCAGATTTTTCATGCATGCTCCTCAGTGTACCACGAGTCTTTTGGTCTGTTTTTCCCTGGTCGTTTCAATTTGAATAAAATACATGCCTTTTTTCAATGCGGAGACATCAATCGATTGTTCTGTAATGAGGCTGAGGGGAACGTTCATGACTTTGGTCCCGGAAAAATCATATATGGTGGCTTTCAGGATGGGATCCTGTTGCTTCCCTGATAACCAAACATCCGATACTGCGGGATTTGGGAACATTCTTAGCTGTGATTGGTTAATTTCCGGACCAGCAGCCCTGTCGGCAGTTGAGACTGGGCCTGTATCAATTACGTCAAAATTAAACAATACAGTACGCCCGACCAGGCCTGATCTTTTGGGACCGGTATATGGAGTGATTTTCATGTTATAGGAGCCGACTGGTAAAGACCCTCGATTATAATTATAGTCGATGTCCCCAAACAAAGCATACGGTTCAAAAGTCTCCGTTTTTGTTATGGACACAGGTCCTTCAAGACCAAACAAAACACTCCCGATAAGATCAGACCCAAATGAACTATAGGCCACCAGATTCAAACTTCCCCCCGGGTAATCCTTAAGATCGATCAGATTCTTTCCCGTATCATTTATATAACCGACTTGTTGATTGTCAACAAAAGGGATTACTTCCAGGTAAGTCGACAATGATATATCAGGAAAATCGGCGATCCTAAAATGTATGGTGAGGGCGGTCCCTTGAAGACCCCGCCCCCCTGCCGATTGATAAGGAGTTGCAGTAATAGTGTAGTCTCCGGGAGGGAAAATCTGCCCATTGTATTCCTGGTGCTGGTCTCCGAACAGGGTATATGGCGCTACGTTTTCCGTCCTTGTCACGGTAATGGGACCTGTTAAAGAAAATACCACACTGCCGGTGGCGTAGGAATTGGTGTGGGCAATAATACTCTTACTCCTCTCAAAGGGATCAGAGTCCGTGTCAAACTCATGTCCGTCTTTTATAATATACGCTTCATTGTATGCACTTTGATCAAAATTATATTCGGGCTCTATGTAAGTAAAAGCAATCACTTCATTGGTATCAGGTCCGACTGAAAAATTGATCTCTATTGCATTAATTTCCACATCGCCTTCAAGGGTGGCAACAGCCAAAAGGTGGTAGTTCCCATTGGGGAGATCTGCCCTGTTATAATCTCCCCCGGTATCTCCGAAGAGCGCATAGGGAGGCTGGCGTTCCGTCCAGTTCCTGGAGACAGGTCCTGTTAAGGTAAAGGTGACCCAAAGCCCGTCAAATCCAAACTCATATTCATTGGCACGGATCGAATAATTTGAAATAACGCTCGGGTCTATTACCCCAGCTTCTTTCATAATGTACAACTCCGCTTCTGTTGCTGCATTCACTATCGAAAAATCAATGATTGCAATAGAAAATAAGGCAGCTGTATTGGTGGAACAGGAAACCTCTTCCGGAACAGACACATCGCGATCACTCCCGGAATCGGCATGGCATACAGTGGAAAGAAAAATAAAGAGGCAGGAAAATAATCTTGGAAAGTGTAGTGTTCTTGACATAGAGCATTGGTTTGATGGTACTTAAAGATAAGAATTTTCTCTTCTCCTGGCTAAATTCTGTCATTTTTCTTCAGATGCATGATGAGCCTGTTCCAGACTTCGCTGTAGATCAAATGAACTACCCGCCTCACTTTTTCCCATGTTGTCGCAAATCTGGATTTTTAATTTCTTCTCATATGCTGTTACCTAAATTCATGATCTGTCCGAACTGACTTATGTAACCCCCTGCACAATCAGGATTATGGGTATCTTAGAGGCTCTTTTAAAGGCATACTCTTTGATTGCACTTTTTTATGATCAATAAACGCTTACTTGTAAAAAACCTGCTGGCCCACAATGATGAAAACAGTTTTTATGATAAAAAA
>JBGTMS010000082.1:0-5604 GCA_041743425.1 Zeaxanthinibacter sp.
CGTAAGCTCAACTCAAGTGCGTTTTTCCGGAAAAATTCCAGACGTTTCGCTGTTGATGGAAAGGGTTCAAAATCCGGAGTGTTTGGATAAAATGAAAAGTCGTTTTCCAAACCATAGTCCTCCAAAACGGAATACCGGTAATCGATACCACTGGCGTTAAAGATTGCTCTTAACTTACGACTATCTGCCCGATCCAATTGCATCGCCTTAACCATAAAGTCGGCGAGTTGAGATTGGTTAAACCTATGTGGTGGGCTGGCTGTGCCTATGGCTGTGATACTACTCATTAATTCCAATATATTTCAAAAAACTATAAATTAACCCAGGCTGTTCCTAGCTTAGAGAAATAAATTTCAATTATGCTTTCTCTGTCCTCCTGGCTGCATTTACGTATTCCTTTTTCCTATTTTTTACTACCTGTTTTTTTATTTAGCGTCGCTGTCTCACCAAATGTCAGTGGAGATAAACTTCTCTGGACATTTATAATCATTCATATTTTCCTGTATCCCGCAAGTAACGGATACAATAGCTATTTTGATAAAGACGAAAAAAGCATCGGTGGATTGAAAAATCCCCCACCAGTCAACAAAGGCTTGTACTACTTGTCCTTATTGTTCGATGCAGTTGCCCTGGTTCTGGGCTATTTGCTGATTAACCTGAATTTTGCACTAATGCTTTTAATTTATGGGCTTGTGTCGAAAGCATATAGCCACCCGGGTATCCGTCTTAAGAAGTATCCAATCACTGGATGGTTTATCGCCGGTATTTTTCAGGGCCTTTTTACTTTTCTGATGTGTTATGTTGGTGTAAATGACTACTCCTTTGAAAATTTATGGAACACCGCAGTGCTGATTCCAGGTTCATTATGTACAGTTATGTTATGGGCAAACTACCCAATGACACAAATTTACCAACATGAAGAAGACGGAAAAAGAGGAGATGAGACTTTCAGCCGAATGTTGGGAATTCGCGGGACATTTTATTTTGTCGGGGCAGTGTTCGGAGCAGTAGCCATCGGTTTTATAGCTTACTTTGTTAATTACTATACATCTACACTAGCAGTTGTCTTTGTTGTTGCTCTTTTTCCGGTTGTATTCTATTTCATGTTATGGTTTATAAAGGTTCTCAAGGATGAATCAAATGCCGACTACACCCATACTATGTGGTTAAATTTTATTTCTGCGACCTGCCTCAATGTTTTTTTCTTATATCTTTTTTTATATGTGACGAACTACATTCAATTGCTTGGATGAGTATGGGCAGGAAAGCCAATGTACTTTAGTCATCTTCCAGATAAATCTATCCTCCGACTTATTGTTTTAATCCTCAAACTAAAAAGGCTCTCCGTGTGTATTTTTTATTATCGTATTGGCAAGCGGGCGGGCGCCCATTACCAGATTTACAATCAGATTTGAGGTAAATGAACCCCCAAATAATTTCTGGATTTGCCTGCCTCGCCACAGACGGCCTTTAAAATGAGTGTTCCAGTCATTCAAGTACGCTTGCTCAAGATGTGTTCTCGAAAATTTTTTTGACAGGGTGAATTCAATGATCCGATCGCTCATCATCTTTGCTGAGTGGATAGCCATTGCCATTCCATTTCCACAAAGCGGAGCAATCATTCCGGCTGAATCTCCCGCCATGAGCATGTGATTCTCTACCACCGACTTTGATTCAAATGAAATTTCATTAATCACTTCTGGTTTGTCAAAAAGGAACTCAGCGTTTTTAAAAACCGAAAGAAGCAAAGGGTTCTTAAAAAGCACATGCTCTTCCATTTCACTGACATTCTTGAACCGTTTCAGATTTTCACGGCGCGTTAAATAACAAAGTGTTGTCTTTCCATCTTCGATGTTACTCATGCCACAGTAACCACCATCAAAGTTATGGAGCGCAATTAAATCATCCGGGTGGTTTGTACGAATGTGGTACTTTATCCCCACGTATGGTGACCTTTCTTTCAGAAAATCGCGATTCAGGAAATGATCGACTTTTGAACGCTTTCCAAATGCACCAATTAGAATTTTTGTCTCCAGTTCCCGACGCTTCGTTGTAACATAAAATCTTTCATCGTCAAAAATCACCTTTTCCACCTCCTCATTTAGCATGAATTCTACTCCTGCGACATTCGCTTCTTCATAAAGAAAATTATCAAATGCATATCTGCTAATTCCAAAACCTCCGAGATCAAGTGGCATTGTTTTACTCTTCCCCGTAACGGACGAGAGCATGAAGTTGCGAATTACTGGCGGGTTGAATTGTTTCGGAAATAGTTTTTGTGCCGATAAGAAAGGAACTACTTCATTGGAAACATATTCTCCGCAAACGCGATGAAAGGGGTATTCTTTTTTTTCTATCACGCAACAGGAAATTCCGGCGCGTGCTAGCTGAATAGAAGAAACCAATCCAGCCAGTCCACCACCGATAATTAAAACCCTTTTCAAGAATATTTTCCTGTTATGAGAAAGTTTGGTCAAAAATTAAGGCGAAATGCAAAAATTTTTTGTTGGATCAAATCTTGCCAAGTAACCTTTTACGTTAATATAATGTTTAATTCCTTAGTTGGCTTATGGAAACAAAAATTGATAATAATAAGGCTTTAGAGCCTCTTCACATTCTGTTGATCGGAAACAACCCAATCGAAATGGGTGGGGTCCTCGAAAAACTAAAGCAGGTTCGGGGTCAGAGGATAATAACTGAGATTGCTTTTGATCTTAAAAGCATTGTGGAACGTCTTATTCGATTTCGTCCAAATTTTATCTTCATAGACGATAACATTGGTCGTATGGAGCTTCAGGAAACGGTAACTACGCTGTCGAACAACAGAAAGACCAAAGATATTCCGATCACGGTGTTAAAAAACTCAAATTACCATGAGTCAATGGCGTCGCCTAGCATCCTGGATTATTTGTTAAAGCAAAATCTTTCGACTGAGGATCTGTACAAAACCGTAAAAAATTCACTGAGGTTTCGAAAAACCCAACTATACCTCTATCAGGCCTATAAGAAAAGGAAAAGTAAGCTCCTAAATGTAATTCGGTAGGTCGATTAGATCTGATCTTTGAGTTCAATTTCCTTTTTCGACTTAACTCCCTTGCGGGTAATCTCCAGTCTGATTTTACGCCCGGGTTTGCTGTTCAACAATCCATTAATTGTGTTTAGATCGAGGTCTTTTACTGTAATGCCATTCAGGCTTTCGATGATGTCACCCGGAAGAATACCGCCCACATTAGACGGAGATTGGTCACGGACCTCCATTACTTCAAAAATATTGAGTTGAGAGCCCTTTGCCTTCATGGTTAACCCACTCAGGTTATAATAAAAATTCTTTTTAAATGAGGAGTTCTTTTTGAGGTAGACTTTTTCTTCAGGGAAATTAAAAATCACTACAAAGCGGCTTAATATCTCTCCTCCGATCGCTCCATTTCTGTATACATTTCCCACCTTGATGCTGTCGCTATAGCTATTGGGATCCGGGAAATTTGCAATCACACGATCTAACTTGAAAGATCCCAATTCTATGGATTTAATACGTCCCACTTTACCGACGATCTCTCCTCCCAATCCCCTGCCGATCAAGCTACTCACACTATTGGTAGGGACCTGAATGATAGGGTCCGAGGTGGGCTCCAGCATCAGTCCATGACTTGCTCCTGAATCCATCAATAATTTTGCATTTAACGTGAGCCCATTTTCAAAAACTACTGGTGCGTGGATATATGGTTTGGTATCCTGAATACTTATGGGTAATGATTGAAATTTTCGACTCTTGCGAAATTTTTCGGGAAGCATTAGGGTTAATATTTTTCTTTCGTAGTCAATCTGGATTATGAAACGGCTAAACAATTCATAGCCTAAGATTCCATGAACATCTGCGCCGAGGTAATTTCTGAGTTCAAGATAATCCTTTCCTAATACCAGCATGGCATGGCCTCGCCCGTGAACTCCTGGTAGCTCCAGGGAAACATTGTTCGTTACATAGGCATCAACAAAATTATTTTCTCCGGGTCCTGATATCGTGTACTTCCTTGCGTAAACAAGATTAAGGATGTCTGTAAAAGTTTTTTGGGTAAGGATTGTGGTCCGTACACCGGTATCCAATATAAACTTCAGGGGTAATGCATCATTTAAGACAACAGGAATGACGATTAGATTATTAATGATTTCAATTGGAATTTGAACTTTCTTTTTGCCATCCGCTAATGAAAATCCAAGATTTTGTCCGCGAAGGTTTGGCAGAACACCACACAAGAGAAAAAAGATCAGGATTCTCCGAATCATAACAAGCTAAACCTATGAGGTTTGAATATAGAACAAATTTCAGAGACTGTTAAGTAACTCTTTAAGCGGGAAATAATGTACCAAGAAGTTTCTCCGCAGAGTTTTCGACATGCAATAACTGAAGGTTATCGCTTTTTAAAAATCCCCGTTCCACCATAGAACGCATTTGCAAGATCAGAGGATCAAAAAAGTTGTTTATATTCAGAAGGCCAATCGGTTGACTGATTAAGCCCAATTGTCGCCACGTAAGTATTTCAGCAAGTTCGTCGAGGGTTCCCCAACCGCCTGGCATCGCAATGAAGGCTTGCGACAAATCCGCCATACGCTTTTTTCTCATGTGCATGCTCTCGACCACTTCGAGCCGGGAAACACCACGGTGTCCCACTTCGCGCTGCAATAAAAAATCCGGGATCACCCCTATTACCTCTCCCTCGTTGGAAATTACGGTATCGGCAAGAATACCCATCAGTCCGATGTTTCCGCCTCCATAAACAAGTGTATGCGAAGATTTTGCAAATAACATTCCCAGTTCCCTGGCGGCATCCGCGTAAACAGGGTCATTACCCGTCGCCGACCCACAGAAAACGCATATGTTCATTTTAGAAAAAGAGAGAGCGAGCTAGAACTTGTTGTCATGCTTGTTTTTGCTCACCATTTTATTGGGAAAAATCCATGGTGAAACAATAGCAAGGATAAACAGAGCAATTACTACAAAGAAAGGCCACCAAGAAGCTACATCCATAACTTAAATATTTAAAGCACGTAAAAATAGCTCTATACGTCTAATTTTTGTACAAAGATTCAAAAATTGTTTAGCTTGTTAACCTTGATTTAAAAGCCCATCAAAAGAGGATAAATGAAAAAGTTTTTAATCATTGCCGGAGTAGGGGTCGCTGCGCTAATCATTTTGGGGGCTGTAGCCAATTTTTTTGTTCGAAAGCACAAGAAATCCTTTAGCCCTGAAGAACAGATTACTTTTAAGCAGGATGATGTCGTTATTCAGGTTTTTTATAACCGCCCCTTCAAAAAAAAGCGGGAAATCTTCGGAGCCCTGGTTCCCTTTGAAAAAGTTTGGCGGACTGGCGCGAATGAGGCCACCACCTTCGAGACCAACAAGGATCTACTTTTTGAAGGTAAAACTCTTAGAAAAGGGAAATATTCGCTCTGGTCGATTCCGGGGGAGGAAACCTGGACAATAATTTTCAACGCTGAATATGTTCAGTGGGGAATCGGACCGGACGGTGAAGCAAACCGCAATCCCTCACGGGATGTGATATCCATTAATGTTCGTTCAGTTAATAGTGAAAGAGAATTTGAACAGTT
>JBGTMS010000083.1:0-3952 GCA_041743425.1 Zeaxanthinibacter sp.
TAAGCACAGCCATAATAGCAGCAATAGTGAGTATCCGTTTTCTACCCCATCTTTTTTTTGCGAGAATGCGATCCACCTGGTATAACTTTAATGATTTTAATTATCCATTTATTCTAAACGGCTGATCAACTTTTACGTTACAGTCGGATAAAAAAATATGAAATGTGATTCAAATAGGCTTATAAGCATGCCAGTTACCCAACAATTTAATTATGAGGATTTTAGTAATTAATTCATCTACGAAGACGGTCGTTAATGATACAGCAAGTGTTCGATTTTGATACACCTTGCCAATGTCAATAATGGGGCTAGCTATACAATAAAAATAAAAGACAAAATTTTGATTCGCTATGATGCCATTAGGAATTTTAAATCATTTATAATCTTATTTATTATTCCCGAAAAATTTCTTTTAGCTTACTTCAAAAAATTTATCAATTCCAATCAAAAAAAGGTAATTACAAGTATGAAAGCAGTGATTTTTATTCTGTCTATTATTATGAGTCCATTTATTATGCAGGCACAACCGGCCATAATTAACCGGGATCTCCAAATAGAAAAGATGGTCAGTGAAGTATCAAAAGATTCGTTGGAGATGTATGTAAAAAAATTGGTGAGTTTTGGCACAAGGAACACCCTAAGCACACAAGTTGATCCAAAAAGAGGAATTGGTGCTGCACGCAACTGGTTATTGAACCGTTTTCATGACCTGGCTAAATATTCCAACGGGCGATTGACATCAAAAATTGACACGATTACCTTACAACCGGATGGACGCCGGGTTGATACAACTCTTTTATTGGGTAATGTAATTGCCACGCTGAAAGGAACAAACCCTGACGATAAAAGAATTTTTATAATCAGTGGCCATATTGATAATATGCGAAGCCAGGTGATGGACAGAGTGGGAGATGCACCCGGAGCAAATGATGATGCAAGCGGAGTGGCTGCTGTATTAGAATGCGCAAGAATCATGTGTAAATATTCTTTTCCCTCAACGATCATGTTTGTGGCATTCAGTGGGGAGGAGCAAGGTTTGCTGGGTGCAAATTTTATGGCCGGAAAGGCCAGGAAAGAAGATTGGAATATAGAGGCTATTCTAAATAATGATATAATGGGCAGCAACAATAGTAATGAAACCAATATCATTAATAATACAAGGATACGTGTCTTCAGCGAAAGTTTTTCTGTACAGGATACAGGGAAAGTAATATCTGATATTCGCCGCCTGGGTCTTGAAAATGATGGCAGATCAAGACAACTGGCACGTTATGTAAAGGAAGTTGGAGAAAGATATGTAGACAACCTGGAGGTGGTTATGATCTATCGTAACGATCGGTTTCTACGAGGCGGCGACCACACTCCATTTGTAAACCGGGGCTATGCTGCCGTAAGGTTGACAGAAATGAATGAAAATTATTTTCATCAGCACCAGGACGTAAGAATTGAGAACGGTATTCAATATGGAGATCTGCCTGAATTCATGGACTTTGAATACTTGCGAAAGAATACCGCAATGAATCTTTCCACCCTGGCTAACCTGGCTAAATCACCTCCTTCACCAAAGGACGTAATTATTGAAACAAAACGGTTAACCAACTTTACTTCTATAAAATGGAAAGCTCCCGAAACGGGAAATACAAAGGGTTATTATTTGATGATAAGAGAAACCATCAGCCCTGTGTGGCAGAAGAAAATTTTTACATTGGATACAAAAATGGATCTGCCTTATTCTAAAGACAATTATTTTTTTGCTGTACAATCAGTTAGTGAATCCGGAAACGAAAGCTTGCCAGTTATATCTATACCAGCTGCGAATTGATATTAAATGACAAGTCAGCCTATATAATTTTTATAAAATAAAAATCTATTAATTTATTTATGACCTGGATTTTAAAATATTTTGACACCCTTACGCCAAAAGAATTATATGCTATTCTCCGGTTAAGAACAGAAGTTTTTGTTATTGAACAAGCTTGCATATTCCAGGATATGGACAATAAAGACCCTGATTGTTTTCATCTCATGGGCTGGCAGAATGATATACTCCAGGCATATACAAGACTGGTGCCGCCCGGAGTATCCTATGAGGAACCATCCATTGGAAGGGTAGTTACTTCCAAAACGGCAAGGAGAACTGGTATTGGTAAACAACTAATGGCAAAAAGTATTGAAGAAATAAACAGGTTGTATGGGAAATCTCCTATCAAATTGGGTGCGCAATGTTACCTGAAAAGTTTTTATGAATCATTCGGCTTTGTACCAGCTGGCAACGTATATGAAGAGGATGGTATACCTCATATTGAAATGGTAAAACCATAAGAGCGTTTCGTAAATACCCTAAGTAGAATGGCTGTTTCTTCATTAAAGATTTAAGAAATACTTCTTAATATTCTTTCCTACCATTTTTCTTTTTCTATTTTGTTCCCGAAATCCAATAGAAGAAACCAGTAATCTGAATCTTATGAAAAACAAAGTTGCATCTGCTGTGCATACCCTTGCACTGATATTATCCCTTCAATTATTTACAAATATTTCTTATTCTCAATCTATCACAACCGGCAATGGTAAATTTGAAGCAGGATTCGGATTTGGACCTATGTTTTTCTTAGGTGACCTGGGTGGAAGTGCCGGAATAGGAAGAGACTTTTTAAAAGATGTTGATTTTCCCCTGACTAAAATATCAAAAACATTATTTGCCAACTATTATCCCGCCGAGTGGCTTGGTTTCAGGTTGGCCTTAAACCATGGTGTGGTTGAAGGAGATGACGCACAAGCTCCGAATAAAGGTGGCAGAGAAACATCACGTATAAAAAGAAATTTGAGTTTCAAATCATCTGTGATGGAGGCATACGTTGCTGCTGAAATTTATCCTTCTGTTTTCTTTGAGCGCTATGATGGTTTGCAAGGCAAACTTCGCCCTTATGGTCTCATCGGTATCGGTGCATACAAATTTAATCCCAAAGCAAAACTCGATGGTCAATGGGTGGAATTACAGCCTCTTCACCTGGAAGGCCAGGGCCTGATACCGGGAAAGAAAGATTATAAACTTACCCAGGCAGAAATTCCTATGGGATTCGGCTTTAAATATTTTATAAAAGAAAATATGTATGTAGGTATGGAAGTGTTACATCGCCAGCTATTCACTGATTATGTGGATGATGTTAGTACTACTTACCCCGATCCGGTTATTTTCAATGCACTACCCCCGGCAGATATGGCGAAAGCAAGAAGATTATATTACCGTGGTGTAGTAGGACCTGGTTCACGGCCCTATGTAAATGAACAACGCGGTGACCCTACTGACAATGATGCATTCTTTTCTACCATCCTTCGCTTTGGCTGGAGGTTAAATGGGAATGATCCAAATAGTATGGCAAGAAGACAAATGAGATGCCCGGTATTTTATTGATGATTAATAGAAAAGAGAAAAGATTTAATATACCCAAACCTTATGAATTCAAAAATTATCTTATCAATTACTGCGGCCATTTATTTTAGTGTAACGGCTATTCAACCGCACACGATATTAAATTCTGATAAACCGGTAAAGGATCCAATAACAAAAAAAATATCCGCCTATTCATCCAGGAATAACCATGCAGTAAAAATTTATCCTGATGTATTAAAAAGAACGATGCATGTGGTGGCAAAAGAAAATGATGGAATGACAATAGATTTTTTTGTTTTTGACCTGCAGGGTACGTTGATGGTACATTATAAGATGGAAGAAGGAGATCATGAGAAATTAACAGGCCTCCAAAGAGGAAATTATGTTTATCATGTATTCTGCGGAGATGAAGAAACAGCAATCGGAAAATTTAATATTCGCTAACGCTCTTTTACAAGTACAACAACCTCTGTTCCAATAAGCAGCAGGGAGCTTAATAGAATCTGATACCCTGGTTGATAAAACCTAATCCGTTCTCTATTGGTACCCTCATATGTATAA
>JBGTMS010000084.1:0-14920 GCA_041743425.1 Zeaxanthinibacter sp.
AACTGCGCATGGTTCCTGTCGGGTTTTTGTAGTGTTCGGGAAGATAAACGTTTAGCAAAAATCCGACAGGGCGCTTCCTACTTTTTTGTACATTAAGGTGTCTATTGGGTATGTATTTTCAAGCTAGCGACGACTATAGGAACTTGAAATGAAAAATTAAAATGGAAGAGCAAGGGGACAACACGCTACCGCGTGTTGTGATTTCCATTTTACTCATATTCAGTATTTTACGAAGTTAATAAATATGGTTTTTAGGCATATTTACTGTAAATGAGCTGGGAACGACCGTAAAATGGCAACTATTTACAGTAAATCAGAATATTATCTGAATATTTACCTCGCATCGTGGTTAGTTTTGGTAAGATTTGGGTTTGATTTGTGCCAGGCAATCCGAATTGAAACAAAATCTCTTGAATGGTCCCTAAAACAAACAAAATCCATTAAATTATGTTAAATTTTGAGGTGTTTGCAAATTGTTTGCAAATGAAAAAGAGCCTCAGAAGTAAAAAACTCCAGAGACCCTTTATCTATTGATGTGGGCCCTACTGGGTTCGAACCAGTGACCCCCTGCTTGTAAGGCAGGTGCTCTGAACCAGCTGAGCTAAGAGCCCCACTATCTTGATAATCTTTTTCAATGCCGTCCTTTTCTCTATCCCAACAGTCGTTGTCCAATACAACAAAACATTTCAGGGCGGCGCCCTTCGAAGCTGCCCGGGCAGCGAAGGAGGGTGCAAATATAATACAGTTTTTTATTACCCTGAACAAAAAACTGAAAAATTGCAGGGCGTTTAAACTACTTCCGCAACCGTAAAGGTGCTGCCCCCGACAAAGATAAGATCGTCCGGAGAGGATGCCGTAAGAGCCGCTGCAAGGGCCTCGCCTACGCTTGGAAAGGCTTGTCCCTGCAACCCGTATTCCTCTGCCCGCTCACGCAATTGCAAAGCATCGAGTCCTCTGGGAATATCGGGCCGGCAGAAATAGTAATCCGCTCCTTTCGGGAACAACGGCAGGATGGCCTCTAATTTCTTTTCTTTGACAAATCCCAGCACAAATCTGAGACGTTCAAATGGTTGCTGCAACAATTGATCTAAAACAAGGGAAAGACCTTCCCTGTTATGGGCCGTATCGCAAATCACTTTAGGAGAATCCTGCAATTGCTCCCATCTGCCGCGCAGACCTGTATTTTTAATCACGTTCTTAAGACCTTCCACAATATGGTCCTCGGAAATGATAAAGCCCGGCAAATGGCGAATCGCTGCCACCACCCCCTTCACATTCCGAAGCTGGTAGTTGCCCGGCAGGGAAGTAACATAGCCCGTCGGAATCTCCTGTTCGGCAAGATAAATCGAAGCCTTGTTTTTAGCTGCAATAGCAGTAAAAACTCCGACTATTTCCTCCTGATACTCACTGATGATAACGGGCACGCCCGGCTTGATGATCCCGGCCTTCTCCGCAGCGATAATTTCCAGGGTATTTCCTAGAATATCTGTATGATCCATGCCAATGTTGGTGATAACCGAAAGCTCCGGGATGAGAATGTTGGTAGAATCCAACCGTCCCCCCAGCCCCACCTCCACAATGGCTATATCAACTTTTTGCATAGCAAAGTAGCTGAACGCCATCCCCACGGTCATTTCAAAAAAGGACAACTTATGGGTCTCGAAAAACGCCTTATTATCTGAAATAAAATCGACTACGAATTTTTCTGACACCACGGCGCCATTTCTCCTGATACGCTCCCTGAAATCCTTCAGGTGTGGTGAAGTATACAAACCCACATCATACCCTGCCTCCTGCAAAATGGAGGCAAGCATATGGCTGGTAGAACCTTTCCCGTTCGTTCCGGCAACATGAATACTTTTAAATTTTAACTGGGGATTGCCCAGGTGGGCTGACAGGGCCAGAATATTGTCGAGTTTGGCAATCAGAGCGCTTTGACCGATGGCCTGGTACATCGGAAGTTGTGCAAACATCCATTCCAGCGTTTGCTTATAGGTCATGTACTACTCGCCAAGTTTAAAGTTGACCACGACAAAACCTACCTGCTCGCTCGGAGCCTTACTGTCCAGGTTCCATTTGTGTAAAAATGCAGTCTTCTTAGCCGGATCAAGGAGGCAGGGATCATTATTTGTGGTTCCTTTTACGCCGGGTGTGGCACTCACAACTTTTCCATTCCGGTCCACAACGATCTTTACGACCACCCGACCTTCCTGGTTACAATCCTGCTGTACTTTTCCCTGGCCCACCAGAGAACGACCGCTCAGACCATAACCCCCGGTTCCGCTTCCGGCTCCGGGACTGCCATAGTAACTGGTTGCATAAGGATCTCCTCCTTCATCTCCCTTGTCGCCCGCCTGAGCATCATCACCCTCGCTGCCTTTGTCCGTTCCGTCTGAAGTGTTGAGTCCGCCCATGAGTTCATCCAGTTCTTTCTTTTTGGCTTCCTGTACCTGTCGGGCCTTTTCTTCAGCTGCCTTTTTTTCGGCCGCCTCCCTTTCAGCTTTGACTTTCGCCATTCTCGCTGCTTCCTCTGCCTTCTGCTTTTCCGCCTTTTGCTGCCGGATCTTTACCGCTTCCGGATCTTCCCGGGTGAGCACTTCCTCAGCGGGTTTCTCATCTTCCACTTCCTCCGCCACTTCTTCCGGCGGTGCCGTGGCCTCTTCGGCCTCAACAGGCTCTTCGATCTCCTCTTCGGGTTCTGCCTGTTGCGATTTTACTTTTTCTTTTGGTTGTTCATTCCCCATCCCGAAATCCATGGTTCCAAAATTTACGGTAATGCCATTCTCTTCAGGAGGATCCATATAGGTCAGGCCGATATAAAAAAGCAAAAGGAGTAGCACACTTAGCAGCACCGTGGTAAGTGTAAAGGATTTCTTCTTATGGCTCGTATCTAAAAACGCCATTAATTGGGTCGCACTGCGAGGATGACCTTGTAACTATTCCGATTGGCAATGTCCATGACGTGTACCGCCTCCTTGATGGCCACGTTTTCCTCTGCCCTCAGAATAATGGTGGGATTGTCCTTTCCTTCCAGTGCCTTTTTTAGTTCTATTTCTATGTATTCTCCATTGATTCGCTCGCTGTTCACGAAGTACTCCAGATTTTTATTGATGGTCACTGCCACGTTCTGGGTATTGGTAGATTTTCCCTTTGCCCTGGGCAACAACAAGTCCAGCGCATTTGGGGAATTTGCGGTAAGCATAAAGAAGATAAGCAACAAGAAAACAATGTCAGTCATAGACGACATGCTGAAATCCGGGCTCACCTTATTTCTTCCTTTCAGTTTCATCTGTGTGATTTATACGGGTTCGTTAAGCAGATCCAGGAATTCAACGGCGTGCGCTTCCATTTTATGGATCACTTTGTCCGTACGATTCACAATATGATTATAACCCATATAGGCAATAATTCCGACGACCAGTCCGGCCACGGTAGTGGTCATGGCGGTATAGATCCCGGAAGCCAAAGCCCCCATTTCTGCCTGCCCTCCGCTGCTGGCCATCTGATGAAAGGCAAGAATCATTCCGATAACAGTACCCAGAAATCCTATCATTGGGGCGGCTCCGGCCACCGTGGCAAGAACACTTACATTTTTTTCAAGCTTGTATACTTCCAGTGTACCGGCGTTCTCTATGGCTGTATTAATATCATCCAGGGGCTTCCCGATCCGGGAAACACCTTTCCCTGTTAATCTGGCCACAGGGGAATCCGTCTGAGCGCATAATAATTTAGCGGCTTCCAGCTTGCCATTCATAACATGATCGCGGATCTGATTCATAAAATTCTTATCGATCTGAGAGGCCGCTTTAATAGCAAGCAGTCTTTCAAAATAGATATACAGAGCAACCGCAAGCATGGCAAACAGCACTGAAATTATAATGATACTGCCGGCACCGCCGTTAAAAATCAAATCGATAACAGAAAGGGTTTTTTCTTCCGAGGCGATTTCGCCCATAGCAGCATCGTCGGCAAGGTCCTGAAACAAAATCATATATGTTCTCTTATTAAAGTTGCCTTAATAACGGTATTTTATCGATTAAATTATACGTTTAACACTAAATTTCGAATAAGTACAAAGCCGATGGCTCCCCCCATGAACCCTACAAATGCCAGCCATGCGATATTTTTAAAATACCAGAAAAAATCGATTTTCTCCATCCCCATGGCCACCACCCCTGCGGCCGAGCCAATGATCAGGATACTGCCTCCGGTACCTGCCGAGTATGCAATAAAATGCCATACCGGATCATCGATAGGTACAGAGAACATCCCCATACTGGCCGCCACAAGTGGTACGTTGTCAATGACCGCAGATCCCAGTCCGAGGATAAGCACCACCAGATCCGAGACATTTTCGCCGACGGATTCTGTTCCCAGCATCGGCATAGTTCGATCGAGCGATTCCGCAAAATGAAACAGCATGCCTAAAGATTCCATCGCTGCCACCGCCAGAAGAATTCCAAGGAAGAAAAGGATACTTGGCAATTCGATTTTGGAAAGGGAATGATGCACCGGACTGTGATGCCCGACCGAATCACTCCCTTCCACATCTGTGGTATTGGACATGGAAAACTTGAATTTACTATAGATTTCTGCAAACGTTGCGACTACCGCCAGAGACAACATCATCCCGACGTAAGGTGGCAAATGGGTAATGGTCTTAAAGAAAGGAACAAAAACTATGGCTCCCAGGCCGAGATACAACATTGCCGGACCGTATTTTGATTTTGGTGCTTCTTCATCTAACGCGTAGCCTTCTATTTTTCCGGCAAAGGATTTATAGCGGCTCGCTACCAAAACAGGAAGTATAAAGCAAAGGATGGAAGGAATGAGTACATGTTCAATAAGTTGGAGAGCGCTGACTTTTTTGCCAATCCACAACATGGTGGTGGTAACATCCCCTATCGGAGACCAGGCACCGCCTGCGTTGGCAGCAATGATGATCATCCCCGCAAACCAAAGTCGTGTCTCTCGTTCCTTGATGACTTTTTGAAGGATGGTAACCAGAACGATCGTCGCCGTCAGGTTGTCAATGATAGCCGAGAGAATGAAAGCAAGAATGGAGAAGAGCCAGAGTAGCTTGCGTTTGCTTTTCGTTTTAATGAAGCCCTTGATGGTCGCAAAGCCGTCAAAATAATCAATGATTTCAACTATGGTCATCGCTCCAAGAAGAAACACAAGTATCTCCGCCGTCTTGCCGAGGTGATGTAAGAGAATGTCATCGAGCAGGGCAGGCTCAAGTTCCTTCAGGTCTGTGTTGACCTCAAATACCGGCATGTGTGCCATGGCAATAATCGCCCACAAAATGGCCATCATAGCGAGGGCAGGGATTAGTTTGTCTACTTTAAGATTGTGCTCCAGGGTGATGGCAAGATACCCCACAACAAAAATGAGGATGATAATGGTCTCCATAATCGGGTCGATTTATTATATGAGTTGATTTATTGCAATTTCAAATGCCGTTCTGCTGATATTTGTTTTGGATGCATTGTGATTAAAGATATTGAAAATTGCCTTTCTAATGGTATCCGAAGTATCATTAAATATTAAGACATCATCCATCCCCACCCTGCGTTCCATAAAATAAGCAAAAACTCTGGCCATTCCGCAATTGGAAATAAAATCCGGGATTAAACTCACGCGTTCATCGGTGTATTCCATGATGGGTCCGAAAAAGATTTCCTTATCCGCAAACGGTACGTTGGCACCGCAGGAAATAACTTCCAGGCCAGTTTGGATCATCTGTGCGATCTGATCGCGGGTAACCAGCCTTGATGCCGCGCAGGGAACGAATATCTCCGTCGGTACCTCCCAAATCTTTTGGTTAATTTCCTCGAAGGGGATCAAGTTATCCGCCATCAGGGAATTTCCCTTTTTATTTTTAAAGAATGCTTTTATTTCATCATAGGTAAAGCCGCTTTCATTGAGAATGCCCCCTGCCCTGTCTATGATACCAACCACCTTTGCCCCCATCCCAGCGAGGTAAAAGGCAGCTGCGGCACCAACATTTCCAAAGCCCTGAATTACCGCCCTTTTACCTTCAATGCTGCTATCATAAATATCATAATAATGTTTAAGTGCCTCGGCTACCCCGAATCCGGTGATCATGTCGGCAACTGTATATTTCCGGTTGAGATCCGGAGAGTAGGCCGGACTCTCAAGCACTTTGATAACGCCCAGCCGAAGTTGTCCAATCCTGTTGATTTTATCCGCTTCCGTGGGTTTGAAATGTCCGTTGAAAACCCCCTCCTGCGGATGCCACACGCCGGCATCTTCGGTAATGGGGATCACTTCGTGAATTTCGTCCACATTGAGGTCGCCACCTGTCCCATAGTAGCTTTTGAGTAAAGGTGAAACAGCAGCATACCATCGCTCCAGGACGCCTTTTTTCCTGGGATCAGCAGGATCAAAATTTATTCCGGATTTCGCACCGCCGATGGGTGGCCCTGAAACCGTAAATTTCACCTCCATCGTCTTCGCAAGAGAAAGAACTTCGTTCAAATCAAGGCCCAGCCTCATCCGGGTACCCCCTCCGGCAGCGCCGCCGCGCAGTGAATTAATCACGGTCCATCCCTCGGCCTCCGTCTCAGGATCCTTCCAGTTAAAAACGATTTCAGGAGGTTTATTCTCGTAAATTTTGAGCAGTTCTTTCATGGCTTATGTTAGAATTATTCTGACTACCTCTTTTTGGTGGCCAGGGAAGGAAACTGAAGGCTCCGGAGAACAGTCGAAACCGTTCAGCTATGTCATTCCCCTGAACCGGTTTAACCAGTCCGGTCCAATGTGGGCAAATATATACATATTGCCCCGTTATGACCGAAACATTGAAAGGCTCAGTTTTAAGAGATTCGCAAATCGAGGGCAGAAACAATGAAATATAGCTATCAGACTCCTATATTTGTACCTTCATTTTAAGGATTTCAAAATCGATGGAATTTACCCTTTCACACGAACAATTGATGATCCGGGACGCTGCCAGGAGTTTTGCACAGACAGAATTATTGCCGGGTGTGGTGGAAAGGGACGATGCCCAAAGATTTCCCAAAGAGCAGGTTGAGAAAATGGCCCAACTCGGGTTTTTGGGGATGATGGTAGCGCCCGAATACGGGGGAAGCGGATTGGATACCCTCTCCTATGTGCTGACGATGGAAGAATTATCCAAGGTGGATGCATCATCTTCCGTTATTGTTTCCGTGAATAATTCCCTTGTTTGCTGGGGGATTGAAGCCTTCGGATCGGAAAAACAGAAAGAAAAATACCTGCTCAAACTGGCTGCGGGCACTTGCCTGGGAGCTTTCTGCCTTTCAGAACCGGAAGCCGGAAGCGATGCCACCTCTCAAAAAACGACGGCCACGGACAAAGGGGACCATTACCTCCTGAACGGGACCAAGAACTGGATCACCAACGGAAATTCTGCTGAGACTTATCTGGTCATTGCTCAGACAGATAAAGAAAAGGCGCACAAAGGGATCAACGCTTTGATCGTCGAAAGAGGAATGAAGGGGTTTGAAGTTGGCCCCAAGGAAAATAAGCTGGGCATCCGGGGTAGCGATACGCATTCGTTGATTTTTAACGATGTAAGGGTACCAAAGGAGAACAGGATCGGGGAGGATGGTTTCGGATTTAAATTCGCGATGAAAACGCTGGCAGGCGGCCGGATAGGAATTGCCGCCCAGGCGCTAGGGATTGCCGGCGGGGCCTATGAAATTGCCAGAAAGTATGCCACTCAGCGCAAGGCCTTTGGCACTGAAATCGGCAATCATCAGGCCATTGCTTTTAAGCTGGCAGATATGCACACCCATATTGAAGCAGCCCGTTACCTGGTGTATAAGGCAGCCTGGGACAAGGATATGGGCAACGACTATGACATCTCCGGGGCTACCGCTAAATTATACGCTTCAAAAGTAGCCATGGATACCGCGGTGGAAGCCGTTCAAATTCTGGGGGGCAATGGTTTTGTGAAAGACTATCATGTGGAACGCATGATGCGCGACGCAAAAATCACCCAGATATATGAGGGAACTTCAGAAATACAGAAAATCGTAATCTCCCGCCATATCCTGAATAAGTAGCCGGGCAGTGATAACCCCGTAACTACAGGGGTTTGACCCATCATTTCACTTAATAATTGTCTCCTTTTCCGGTCATGATTCAGCGTCCCGGAGCGCAGCCGCACCATCCCATGAATACTATACTTCAATTAGGGATACCTTAATAAAAGGCGATATATTTTTAGAAATTACATTTATTTTAACGTATTATTCACTTTCTTCAATTTTTTCCTGATAATTGGGAATCTCTCTGCTGAAATACTATCAATTTCGGTATTTTTGAAGAAATATGACAATTTATGGGGTTGATTAAACAGGGCTTGTATCTTCCTGAATTTGAGCATGATAACTGTGGAGCGGGTTTCATCTGCAGTCTGAAGGGGATTACCTCCAATGACATCATCCACAAGGCGTTGGAAATTCTGGATAAGCTGGAGCACCGGGGTGCTGTCAGTGCCGACGGCAAGACCGGTGATGGCGCAGGCATTCTGATTGACATTCCCCATGATTTTTTTGTCAAAAATTGCACTTTTGAACTTCCGGAACCCGGGTCTTATGCCGTCGGGAATATCTTTCTACCTCAGAAGGAAAACCAGAGAAAATATTGCATTTCTGTATTTGAAAAGAATATCAAAAAACAGGGTTTGCAACTGCTCGGATGGAGAATTGTCCCTGTCAACAGATCTATCGCCGGCAGGATCGCAATGGAAACCGAGCCCTTCGTAAAGCAACTCTTCATAGGCAAGACGAATCCGGAACAAACGGATTTCGAGTTCAACCTAAAGCTCTATATCGCCAGGAAGGTTACCGAGCATACCATCCTGAATTCCAAACTTTCCACCAGGAAATTCTTCTATGTTTCCAGTCTTTCTATCAGGGTCATTATTTTTAAAGGTCTCCTGATGCCAAATGATATCAAACTTTACTACAAGGACCTGATGGATCCCATGGTCGTGACAAGGCTGGCACTGGTGCATCAGAGGTTTTCCACAAATACTTTTCCCACCTGGGATTTGGCCCAGCCATTCAGATACATGTGTCATAACGGGGAAATCAACACCCTTAGGGGCAATGTTTCCCGTATGCGTTCCCGTGAGGAATTATTAAAGAGTGATTTATTCGGCGAGGAAATAAAGAGTATTCTTCCTGTTCTGTTGCCTGAAAAATCTGATTCGGCAACCATGGACATGGTCGTGGAACTGTTGCTGATGACAGGACGTTCCCTGCCGGAGGTCATGATGATTCTGGTACCCGAGGCCTGGGAGAAAAATACTGAAATGTCTGCCGCTAAAAGGGCATTTTATGAATTTCATTCCTGTATGATGGAACCATGGGACGGACCAGCCTCCATTCCCTTTACGGACGGGAATTATATCGGTGCGGTTCTTGACCGGAATGGCCTGCGACCCTCAAGGTATTCTGTGACCAAGGATGGTTATGTAATCATGTCTTCTGAAACAGGGGTCGTATCCCTTGCCCCGGAAAACATTGAATTCCATGGCCGGCTCGAGCCTGGTAAAATGTTCCTGGTCAATATGACGGAGGGCCGTATTGTAAACGATGAGGAGATCAAGGAAGAAATCGCACAACGCTTTCCCTATAAACAATGGCTGGATAAGAACCTGGTTCATCTCCGGGACATTCCGTATAACGACTGTCCCTTGTTTCTTAACGAGGCTACACTTGAGAAAAGGAAAGCGATTTTTGGATTCACCCTGGAAGACATCAATACCATCATCCTGCCTATGGCACAGGATGCGAAGGAACCGATTGGTTCCATGGGCGCGGATACTCCTATAGCCGTCCTTTCCGAACGCCCGCAACTCCTCTATAATTACTTTAAGCAGTTATTTGCGCAAGTGACCAACCCGCCTCTTGATGGCATCCGGGAAGAATTAATAACAGATATAAGCCTTACCCTTGGCAACGACCACAATATCTTCGATTTTACGGAATTGCACTGCAGAAAACTAAAGATCCAAAATCCTGTAATATCGAAAGAGGATTTGGATAAGATCAAAAATTACGATAGAAGCCCGGATTATAAGGTTAACGCCATACCCATGCTATATCCGATCGTCAGGGGCCTCAATGCCCTGGAGGATGCCCTGGAATCCATGCTGCAGCAAGCGGTTAATGCGATAGATGAAGGCGCAAACATCATCATCCTATCGGACAGGAACGTCAGTGAGACCCTGGCGCCTATTCCTGCATTACTCGGATGCGCTTATATAAACAGCGGCCTCCAGGTATTGGGAAAGAGATCCAAACTGAGCATCATCATTGAATCTGCGGAGCCACGGGAGGTACACCACTTTGCCCTTCTTTTCGGTTTCGGAGCCAGTGCGATCAATCCGTATCTTGTGAATGAAATTATAGCGGAACAGATTGAGGAGCATGATATCACGGAATTCAGCTTCGAAGAGGCCATTAAAAATTATAACAAAGCCATTGGGAAAGGAGTGCTCAAGGTGATGAACAAAATCGGGATTTCCACTCTTAATTCGTATCGGGGATCACAATTGTTTGAATGTATCGGTATTCGGAAAAAGGTAGTTGAAAAGTATTTTCCGCATACGCCTACCCGTATTGAAGGGATCGGGCTGTACGAGATTGAAAAGGAGATTGCGAAACGCCATGAAAAAGCTTACAACAAACATCAGGTAGCTGCCAATCTGGATCTCGAGATAGGTGGTGAGTACCGATGGAGGCGTGACGGGGAAAAACATATGTTCAATCCATTGTCTATCGCCACCCTGCAAAAGGCAGTAAGGGCCAATGAGCCTGATACCTACAAGGAATTTGCGGAGATGGTGAATGAGCAATCCAAAAATCTGATGACCATCCGCGGTTTGCTTGATTTTTCTAACTATGATCCTATCCCTCTGGAAGAAGTGGAACCATGGACGGAAATTGTGAAGCGTTTTAAAACCGGCGCCATGTCCTACGGGTCCATCAGCAAGGAAGCGCATGAGAATCTGGCCATTGCCATGAACCGGATCGGTGGAAGAAGTAATTCAGGAGAAGGCGGCGAAGACGCCGATCGTTTTTACAAAAACCAGTCGGGGGATTGGCGTAATAGTGCCATCAAACAGGTTGCCTCCGGCCGTTTCGGAGTTACTTCCAACTATCTGACCAATGCCCAGGAAATACAGATTAAAATGGCTCAGGGCGCTAAACCCGGAGAGGGGGGACAACTCCCTGGCCCAAAAGTAAATCCATCAATTGCGAAGACCAGAAATTCTACTCCCTATGTGGGATTAATTTCTCCTCCGCCCCACCATGATATTTATTCCATCGAAGATCTTTCCCAACTCATTTATGATCTGAAATCGGCCAACAGGGAAGCCAGGATCAATGTTAAACTAGTCTCTGAGGTGGGGGTAGGAACGGTTGCCGCCGGGGTGGCCAAGGCCAAAGCGGATGTCATTCTTATTTCCGGAAGCGACGGGGGTACCGGGGCATCTCCCTTAACCTCCCTGAAACATGCCGGCCTGCCCTGGGAACTTGGCATTGCGGAGGCACAGCAGACGCTGGTAATGAATGATCTCAGGAACAGAATTGTACTGGAATGTGACGGACAACTAAAAACCGGACGTGATGTAGCTATTGCGTGTCTGCTGGGAGCAGAAGAATTTGGCTTTGCCACTGCACCTCTGGTGGCTTCAGGATGTATTATGATGCGTGTATGCCATCTTAACACCTGTCCGGTAGGGATCGCGACACAAAATCCGGAGCTCAGGAAGAAGTTTGAAGGAAAACCTGAGCATGTGGTCAATTATATGTATTTCGTAGCACAGGAATTACGGGAAATCATGGCGATGCTTGGCTTCCGTACGTTGAATGAAATGGTCGGCCAGGTACATAAACTTGACAGAAATAAGGCAGTTGATCATTATAAGGCCTATGGCATTGATCTCACCCCGATCCTCCACCAGGTAGCCGTCCCCATCGGTACGAAACTGTACAATACCCAGGCACAGCAACATCACATAGAGGACTCTATTGAATTTGCGATCATTAACAAGGCGCATCCGGCACTATTCCGCAAGGAACGAATCTCGCTGGATTTTCCAATTTACAACACCAACCGGGCAGTGGGGGCCATCATCAGTAATGAGATATCGAAAATTTACGGCTCCGATGGCCTGCCTGATAATACACTCCGGCTCAATTTCACAGGAGCTGCCGGTCAAAGTTTCGGGGCATTTGCCACGAAGGGCCTGACCATGGTTGTCAATGGGAATACGAATGACTATTTGGGAAAAGGGTTATCAGGAGCCAAACTGGTGATTAAGGTCCCTGACGGATCTACCCTGCAACCGGAGCTGAACGTAATTACCGGGAATGTGTGCCTCTATGGGGCTACTTCCGGAGAGGCGTATATCAATGGCAAGGCGGGAGAACGATTTTGTGTGCGTAACTCCGGTGCGGCAGCGGTGGTTGAGGGAATCGGTGACCACGGGTGTGAGTATATGACGGGTGGGGTGGCCGTAATTCTGGGCGAAACGGGGCGAAATTTTGGCGCCGGGATGAGCGGTGGAATTGCCTATATCTTTGATGAAAAAGTGACTTTTAGAAGAAAGTGCAATACGGAATCCCTGAACCTGTTGGCAGTGGATGAAGACAATGATATAGCGCAACTCCGAATGTTTGTAGAGAACCACTATAACGCGACCCTGAGTCCGCTTGCGCAACGCATTTTAGAAAATTGGGAAGAATATCTTTCAAAATTTATAAAGGTATTCCCTGAAGAATACAAACAGGCCCTGCTTCGCCTCGAACGGGAAAAATCAGAATCATTATAATCGGAAAATGGGAAAGATTACGGGGTTTTTGGAATTCGAAAGAAAAGTTGAGCCTTATGCTCCCGTGGAGAAACGGGTAAAAAATTTCAAGGAATTTACCTTGCCTTTAAAGGAAGGTGTGTTGAGGGAACAGGGTGCACGATGTATGGATTGTGGTATTCCCTTCTGTCATAGCGGGTGTCCGCTTGGGAATCTGATCCCCGATTTTAACGATGCCGTCTACCGGGGGAAATGGGAGAAAGCCGCAGGTATCCTGCACGCCACCAATAATTTCCCGGAATTTACCGGAAGACTTTGCCCGGCTCCCTGTGAAGAAGCTTGCGTTCTAGGGATCAATGAAGATCCTGTATCCATTGAAAACATCGAAAAGAATATAGCAGAAACAGCCTTTAAGAAAGGGTGGGTTATCGCGGTGCCTCCCGGGACGAGAACAGGAAAAAAGGTAGCTGTGATAGGCTCCGGTCCTGCAGGGTTGGCAGCGGCCCAGCAACTGAACCGGGCCGGACATCTGGTCACAGTTTTTGAAAGAGATGAAAAACCGGGGGGGTTGCTTCGTTATGGGATCCCGGATTTTAAGATGGAGAAGCATATCATTGACAGAAGGGTAGCAATCCTGGAAGAGGAGGGGATACAGTTTGAATACGGCGTACACATTGGAGTTGACAGGGATGCGAAATCACTTGCCGCAGATTATGATGCCATCGTTTTATGCGGAGGTGCCACTGTCCGGAGAGGCCTGAATATCGATGGGTCCGATCTGCACGGGGTGGAGCAGGCCATGGATTTTCTGGCACAGAGTAACAGGCGTGTGGACGGACACAAGGAGCTTGGCAGGGAGATCCTCGCAGACGGCAGGCAGGTGATCGTGATTGGCGGGGGAGATACCGGATCGGATTGTATAGGGACGTCTTTCCGTCAGGGGGCGGTCTCTGTCACAAATTTTGAAATTATGGGCAGGGCTACTGAAGACCGTCCACTGAATCAACCCTGGCCCTATTGGCCTATGCGGCTCCGAACAAGCTCTTCACATAAAGAAGGTGCGGAACGGTTTTTCAGCATCACCACAAAGAAATTTGTGGGCGACGGGCATGGGAATCTGAAAGGGCTTATCACTGCCGAAGTGGAATGGGAGCGGAATCCGGGAAAAGCGCCGGTTCTTCGTGAAGTTCCGGGAACAGAAAAAGAATGGCCATGTGATCTTGTGTTGCTGGCTCTTGGCTTTACGGGTTCGGAAATGACCATGGCCGATCAGCTGGGTGTTGCTGCCGATCCAAGGATGAACATCCGCGCCACTGAAAAAAATTACGCCACCAATATCCCTGGCGTCTTTGTTGCCGGGGATCAGAGAAGGGGGCAGTCTTTGATTGTCTGGGCTATATCCGAAGGTCGTCAGGCGGCCCATCATGTAGACGTCTATCTTATGGGCAGTTCCTGCCTTCCGCTTAAAGGCGAAGGAGATCTTCCGAGGGTCTGAAACGCCGGTTGCTTTTGCTTCAGATGCCAGGCACTGTTGCAAGTTCTTATTGATTTGGACAGGTGTAACGCCTCGGTCATCTTCTATACAAATCATTCATATCTACCGATTGGAGGAGATAATTCATAGTCCACTCCCGAAATTATATACACTAGATTTTAGCCGCTTCCTTTTTTGGGGGAAAGGTGGATTGCATCCTGATATGTTTTTCAGGATTGCAGGACAGAAGGAATATCCCAATGCGAGTAAGAAGTTTCTTGTGGGTTCATCCCTGGGCTAATAAATAGTGATGCGAACCTTTGCGATATGCGGCCTACGGGAGGAGACTGTGAAAAGGGTTAACGAATCTGTAAGTAAGATAGCCTGCAAGTTCCTGTTGTATTCCTTTCTGATCCCTCTTTTAGGTTAAAAAAAAAAGTCCCTCACATTATCTGTGAAGGACTTTTGAAGAAGGCGGCGGCCTACTCTCCCACTTGATGTAGCAGTACCATCGGCGCAGACGGGCTTAACTTCCCTGTTCGGAATGGAAAGGGGTGGGCCCCGTCGCCATGGCCACCCGGATTGTGTTTCCTTCCCCTGGGTTTTAC
>JBGTMS010000085.1:0-2832 GCA_041743425.1 Zeaxanthinibacter sp.
GGCTGACGGGAAGTATGGCCCGGAGGAGTTGGAATGGAATTATGTAGCCGGGGATACCGTTTCCTTTTATAGCAGCTTTATATCGGGTGCCCATCGTATGGAAAATGGAAATACCTTTATAAATGAAGGCGCCAAAGCGCGCTTTTTTGAAGTTACCCCTAAAAATGAGATCGTATGGGAATACCTGAATCCCTACAGGGGAGAGATCCGGAAACCAAACGGAGATCCAAATGATCTAATGCCCATGACATTCAGCACCTTCAGATCCACTTTTATCCCCGCCGATCATCCAGCACTTCAGGGAAGAGAATTGAAACCCCTGGATCCGCAACCTGTTGTTTATAAAATGCCTCCTCCACCTGAAAAAAAGGAGGAATAGGGATTGGGCACCATATTACAATCTTGAGCCCAGCTTTGGGGAACAATTCCCCCGTTCCCGCCAGACTGTGTCTGGTGGTAAAAGAAAGCCGCACTACGGTTATAGGCTGGGTTTTTTATGATGATCATAAAACGGCCAGTTATAAACTGGCGGTCGCGGTGGTTGCTGTTAGCTACCTTTGAATTGTTTGAATTTCGTTGATAATGAAATAACTCCTGTAAGAACCAAATAGAAAAACGGAAACCTTGAAACTTTCGAATCAAAATTAGAAATCCATACATTAGATGGAAAGATAACCTGAGAACTTCCTGTGGTGCCATTTTTAAGATTGTTATATATGGTTATTGATAGATAACTTCAATTATGGTTAGAGAAATAACTGTTAAGCAAAGTGAGTTCAAGTTGAATACATAAAATTGAAAGGATGACAGCCAATAACGACAGACCATTGAAACTGATATTTTTATTAAGTTTTGTTTTAATGACAATTCCCCGTCAGTCCCCCGCTCCCGCCAGACTGCGTCTGGTGTTAAAAAGAAAGCAAAACTACGGTTGAAAGACTGTGGTTTTTTCACACAACTATCTGCAAGGCTTTGGTAGTGTTGAGGCTTATTTTCGTGGAATGAGTCGAAATTACAAATTCCACAGCCCGGCAGCAGCCTATTTTGTTTCTTTTGCTACGGTGTTTTGGATAGACGTTTTTACAAGGCAGCCTTATTTCAGCGTATTGGAAAAAGCGGTATCGTATTGCAGAAGGGAAAAGGGAATGGAACTGTTTGCTTACTGCTTTATGCCATTTTGTTTTTCGGTCTAAAAATGAAGACCCTTCCGGGCTATTGCGTGATTTTAAGAAGCATACCTCGAAAAAAGTTGTCAATGCGATCCGGGAGAATGTGCATGAGAGCAGGAAGGAATGGCTGTTGGCACTGTTTGAAAAAGCGGCCCGGCCCAAAACCAATGTTCAGCTCTATCAGCTTTGGCAACATCATAACAAGCCTGTGGAGCTGTGGGGTACAGCGGCAATTAGGCAGAAAATAGCCTATATTCACAACAATCCGGTGGAAGCGGGATTTGTTACTGAGCCGGTCGATTGGAAATACAGTAGCGCAAGGAATTTTCAGGAGGATAGGACCATTTTGGAAATTGATGATGTTGGCTTTTTAGGATGAGCAAATTACCACCAGTTACAAACTGGCGGTAGCGGGGGGTTCTAATGTGATTTTCCACTTGTCTGAATAATATCATTTTGAAAAATAGACTTTCTGAAGACTTATATTGGTGAAGTGTAATACCAATTGACGCAATCAGAAGACAAATACAATATCTAAGAGAAAACCGAATTATGAAAAAAGTTTTCGCAATTACTCTAATCGGCTTATTATTTACAAGTTGTTTGAGTAGCGATGACGACGGAATTGACTGTGAGCTTTTCGACCCTGCATTTCCGACCTTGTTTATCAGAATAGTTGACGCTACTGGAGCTAATCTAATCGAAAACGGAACTATTGACCCAAATAACATAATGGTTGAAGGAGACTTTCCGAATGCAGGATTTCAATTTATTCCAGCAAATGAATTTGCCGTCCCCGATGCGGACATTAGAGAGTTCGATAACTCCTTAAACCTGTCTATACCAAATGAATTATCATTTCAGTATACTATCGATTTAGATGATTTTGAGACTATTAATGTAGGTTTTAACGCAGAGCTAACAAGAATACCTTGCGAAATAACCTATTTTACTCCTATTGAAGTTACTTTCAAAGACGAGATAATAGAACTTACGGAAATTTCATCACTTCAATTTTTGGTTATAATTGAACTATAAAAAACCTACTACAACAACACCTCCTATGAGAAGCCCTAGTCCAGTTCTCGAAAGATACTATTACTATAATTTCCTTATACCACTTTTCCCTTTATTAGTATAACTTGCTCCGTATCCCTGGCTGGCCAGCCAATCAGGCTATATGTGATAGGCCTCATAGACCATCACCCGTACCGCTAGGTATAGGAAGATGATTATAAGTTACAATAATCCCTGACAGATGGTCTAATATCTACAATGGACAAAAGAGTATTTCCAGACCAACATTATAGGAACTAACTTAAAAACGATTAAATTTATAATGGTTATTTTTAAGTATGGATTCAACCCAGGAAGTAAAACAAAAATTGACTAAACTTAAGGTTCGACTTAAAAAGCGATACCCTATATCTTCTATGGCCCTATTTGGATCCTATGCCCGAAATGAACAAACTGAATTGAGCGATATTGACATTGTGGTAGAATTTAACAGAAGAATCGGAAGCAGGTTTATAGATCTTGCAAATGAAATGGAAAAATCCCTTGGATTAAAAGTTGATCTTATTTCAAAAAAAGGCATCAAAGACCGATATTTGAAAGCTATTCAATCTGATTTGATATATGTCTAAGAGGGACAATTCATTAT
>JBGTMS010000086.1:0-32263 GCA_041743425.1 Zeaxanthinibacter sp.
AGAAAAGTGAAGTGATCCTCATGTCGGGTTTAACGGGAAATATGGCAGCCAATACGGCCAGACAGATCTACAGTCAGGTAGTAGGCCTTAATATTAATGACAATGGCGATGCGGGACTGCAACTAAATATCGGTGGAAGGGGTCTCGATCCCAGACGAACGTCCAACTTCAATACCAGACAAAACGGCTATGATATCAGTGCCGATGTTCTGGGGTATCCCGAGAGTTATTATACCCCTCCGGCGGAGGCGCTGGAAGAGATCCAGATCATCCGTGGAGCTGCTTCTCTTCAATATGGCACTCAGTTTGGTGGATTGCTCAATTTTAAATTCAATCGACCTAATCCTGAAAAAGAAATAGAACTGGTTACAAGGCAGACCGTAGGTTCCTACAATTTATTTACCAGCTTTAACAGCCTCTGTGGGACTGTGGGTAAATTTGGCTATTATACTTATTTTAATTATAAGCAAGGGGATGGCTTTCGGCCGAATTCCCGCTATGACAGTAAAAATTATTATGCACACGTCGACTATCAGTTTACAGACCGAAGCAAACTTACTTTTGAGACGACCTTTATGAACTATCTGGCCAAACAGCCTGGCGGAATAACAGACGCACAGTTTTATGAAGATCCCGCTTTCAGCAATCGAAGCCGTAACTGGTTTGATGTGGCCTGGAAACTAAATTCCCTGCGGCTGGATCACCAATTTTCATCAAAGACAGATTTTAGCCTCTCTCTTTTTCATCTGGATGCGTCAAGAAAAGCATTGGGTTTTCGCACCAACAGGGTTTCGCAGCCCGATGACCCCGAAGCTCCCAGGGAATTGCTGGTCAATGACTTCCTGAATTGGGGAGCAGAGGCGAGAATACTTACCCGGTATATGATCAGTA
Source organism: Zeaxanthinibacter sp. (assembly GCA_041743425.1). GTDB lineage: Bacteria > Bacteroidota > Bacteroidia > Flavobacteriales > Flavobacteriaceae > JTS-RE37. Next base: position 892 of record JBGTMS010000086.1, read on the forward strand.
ATATGGATGCCGTCCTGCTTCTGGGATCCAAGTATTACCAATCCCGGAACAGTCAGAAGCAAGGTCCAGGTACTGTGGCAGCTGACCCAGATTTTACTTTTGCTGAGTCTGATTTCCCTAATTTTGAGCCGCAGTCAGAATTTGCATATCCTAATTTAAACCTTGCATTATTTGCGGAGAACATCTTTATCCTCAATTCCAGATGGAGCCTCACTCCTGGATTCAGACTGGAATATATCAGGACAAAAAGTGAGGGGAGTTATAAGAATATTGTGCTGGATCTGGCCGGGAATGTGCTGCTGAATGAAAATATTGAAGATAATCGCAGCCTTGAACGTTCTTTTATTCTATTGGGCATCGGGTCCACTTACAAACTTCGGCGAGGAATGGAACTCTACGCCAATGTGTCCGAGAATTACCGCTCTGTTACCTTTAATGACATACAGGTGGTCAACCCTGCCTTTCAGGTAGATCCGAATATTAAGGATGAGGATGGCCTCACAGCGGATCTTGGAGCAAGAGGCCGACTTCAGAATAGTTTATCATATGATATAAGTGCTTTCGGTCTGCTTTATGATAATCGATTGGGGGAAGTCCTCAAGAACCAGACCCGGACGGGAGAGAACGGCGAAGAAATAGAAACAGGGAATGTAGTACGCTTTCGTGGTAATATCGGGACCGCTTTTCTATATGGACTCGAGGTTTTTGAGGACTGGAATTTGCAGGAAACATTCTTCAGTCGGTTAGAAAAATTGAAGCTGAGTCATTTTATAAATTTTGCACTCACCAGGTCTGAATACCTTTCATCCGAAGAGAATAATGTGGAAGGCAATCAGGTCGAGTTTATTCCTGATGTAAATTTAAAAACAGGATTGAATTTTGGGTATGGTAATTTTCTTGGAAGTCTTCAATATACTTATTTGTCTAAACAATTTACGGATGCCACCAATGCGCCTCAGGACATCAGTGATAATCAGAGAGGCATAGAAGGTGAGATTCCTGCCTATGATATCATGGATTTATCCCTATCCTATACTTTCAAAAAATGGAAATTGGAAGCGGGAGTAAATAACCTTCTCGATACCTTTTATTTTACCAACAGGGCAACAGGATATCCGGGACCGGGTATCATTCCCGCCCAGCCGCGAACCATCTATACTACGCTTCAGTTTACACTCTGACAATGCTAGTATCAATTCAGTTGAAAACTATAAAGAATGTTCTGTTGGGGTTGATATTCGTACGCCCTATTGTGTAAATCTAAGTTACCTACAAAAAAGAGGTGATCATCCGGGTGGCGTCCCTTTTTAAAAATAAAAACCAACCAGGGCTCACCCGTATCTCTTACGATATCCTATTATTCGACTGCTATTCTTTCTTGGTAGCAAATGACGACCGCTTACGTTCCGGCAGCCTGTTTGTGCACATTTCTCGGCTTTACATGGAATTGTGACTTCTAAGGGGGATGAAGATATCAAAAGTGGCACCTTTATCGATCTCCCCGGATGCCGAAATAACCCCTTCATGATTTACTACGATTTTCTTTACAATGGCCAGGCCAATCCCGGAGCCCGGATATTCTTCTTTTCCGTTCAGTCTTTGAAAGACCTCAAAAATCTTATGGCGGTATTCTTTTTTAAATCCGATCCCATTATCTTTAAAATTAAGATGGTAATACTGTTTCTCTATGTCGAGATTTTCATTGGGCAACTCACGTCCAGCTATGATCTTACTGGTAATAAGAATATGAGGGGGATGATCCGGTCGTGCAAATTTTAGAGAATTACCGATGAGGTTGTGGAGGATCTGTCGAATTTGGAAATTAAAGAACTTTAAGTCTGCTTCTTCCGATACCTCAAAGGTGGCCTGTTTTTCGTGAATAGATTCGCTGTATTCATATTTGAGTTCCTCGACGATTTCAATTAGGTTACCATATTCCTGTTCGCCCGGAACATTGCTGGTACGGGAATACGTTAATAAATCCTGAATGAGGGTTTGCATTTTTTCGGCTGCGAGTTGCATTCGCTTGAACTGGTCCTTACCCTTATCGGAAAGATGGGCATACTCTCTTTCCAGAATATGGCCGGCAAAGAGCTGAATTTTACGTAGTGGTTCCTGAAGGTCATGGCTTGATATGTAACTGAAAGATTCCAGTTCCTTGTTTATTTTTTCGAGCTCTTCATTCTGCATTTTCAGCTGTATTTCATTTTTTTTCCTTTCCGTGATATCCATATATGAAGTAACCGCATAGTTTTCGGAGTTCAGCTTTAGGATCTCAAACGACACAACGGCAGGAAACAATTCCCCGTTCTTCCTCTTGTATTTCACTTCAAAGTGTTTCGTTGCCTCTGATTCTCTTAACCGCTGCAATAGCGCCTCTGACTCTGCCGGACTGACAGACTGCAATTCCTCAAGACTTCTCTCTTCCTGCAGATGGCCAAATATGTAGGCCACCACCCTTTGATATTCTTCCGCGCCAATCAGCTGAAGTTCCTGAGCCGAACGGCCTATCACTTCTTCCTTGTCATAGCCAAAAGTGGTACAAAACATATTGTTGACGTAGGTGATCTTATTCGTCTTGATCTCTGCGAGAGAAAGTGGGACGGGATTGTTATCAAAAATATTAAAAAATCGTTCCTGGCTTTCCTTTAATTCCATCTCCCGCTCCCTTTGTTCCGTGACATCCTGCGCCGTCCCGCTCATCTTCATGGTCTCTCCGGCATCATCCGTAAAGACCCGTCCGGTTGAGCGTATAATTCTAACGTTATTATCAGGATAAACAGCCTTATGATGGAAACTGAAAGGTTGATGATCTGCAAATGCTTTTTGTACCATACTGTGAACGGTCTCCCTGTCATCTGTATGGATCCGCTCAAGGTACGCCTCATAGGTGGCTTCAAACTGCTGGGGAGCCAGCCCGAATATGCGGTAGAGCTCATCAGACCAATCAATTTTATTCGCTCTCACGTCCCACTCCCAACTCCCTATATGTGCCAACTCCTGCGCTTCGATTAATTGATTGGTTTTATTTTTTATGATTTCTTCAGAATGTTTCCGCTTCGTAATATCCCTGATAAACCCAAAGAAAATATTTTGGCCGTTAAGGTTGGTCGTAGAAATCTTTAACTCTATAGGAAATTCCCTTTTGGTCTTATGGACAGCAAACACTTCAATGAGCTTATTAAGAACCGCTTCTTCCCCAGTTGTAATATAGTGTTCCATACCGTTGTTATGCTGCACCGCATAGCGGTCCGGAATAATTGTCTCGGTCAGCGTCTTTCCGATAACTTCCTTTTCCGCCCACCCGAAAATGTGCTCCGCCTCAGGATTCCAGCTAAGAATTTTTCCGTGCGAATCAATAGATACGATGGCATCCGGTGCAAACTGAAAGAGGGCCTCCATCTGACCTTCGCGTTCCTGTAGGGTAGCCTCCAGGATTTCGGCATATTTTTTTTGCTCATTTATATCCGTATTGCTTCCAAACCAATGGGTCAGATTTCCATTTTCATCATGAACCGGAAAAATACGGGTCAGAAATGAACGAAACGTTTGATCTGCTCCTTTGATGGGAAAAACCATTTCAAACGGCTCTCCTCGTTGGATGGATTGTTGCCAACGGTCCAGGACCAAGGGCAGATATTCAGGATGATGTAATGACTGCCATCCCCAGCCTTCCATTTCCTCAGAGGTCGTACCTGTGTAGTCATACCAGTTCTGATTATACCAGTAAATCCAACCGTCTGGCCTTGCCATCCAGGCCAGGTTTGGAATACTATTGGCAAGGGTCATGAATTGTTTGGCATTCTCTGCCAATTTCTGCTGCTCCTCCATCTGCCCGGAAACATCCACCAGCGTATTGATCCCTCCGATAAGGTTGCCCTTTTCGTTATAGTGAAGTTGCGGATGAGGGATGACATATTTCTTACTTCCGTCGGGACATTCCAGGAGCATCATCGTATTCAGGATCCTGTTTTCTCTGAGTGCAATAGCTAATGGACAACTTCCCGGAGGGATGGGAGTTCCTTGCGGTGTATAAATTTTGTCACAGGCGATCCAACGATCTTTTCCCGGTACCGGTTCCCGGCCCCACAACCTTATTGCAGCTTCATTGTAGTAATCAATTACTCCATTTGTATCAACCCGGTATACGGCAACGGGTAAATTGAATATGAGTTCGTTGTCCTTTGTAATATGAATGTTCGATTTCCCCGGCATAAGATTTAAAGTACTTTAACTCATAAAATATATGAATTTCTGTAGTGTATCCCACCATCAAATCATTGCGTGAACGAAACACAAACTTCGCTGTTCATCCTTGTCTGAAACGGGGCACTAACGCACAATCAGTATTCTAAAATACAATTTATTCTAGACCTAAAACGGCTGCAAGGAACCAAAAAGGTGATCAAACATTCTGTAAGGGTGCCCCTTCAAAAATACAATGCCTCCGTAATTGCGTTACGAAGCCACGTTTGCGGTAGCCAGAAGTGCACGCGGTCGGATTTGAATAATCATCGGGATATGGATCGGGTTATAAAATAACATGTTTTGGATTAGTAACCGAAATCAGGGGACGTAATTTAGTGCTTCTATTTATACTCACTAAAATATCGCGTCGTGGCTAAGAAATCACCCTCCAGTAAAAAAATTAAACAACTTGAAAAGTTGACTGTTGATGCCCAGGGCAAGGCACTTACCTCGCGACAGGGTTTGAAAATTAATGACACCAACAATTCTCTTAAGGCCGGACCCAGAGGAGCCTCCCTGCTTGAGGATATGTTGCTTCGTGAAAAAATTACAAGTTTTGATCATGAACGGATTCCGGAAAGAATTGTGCACGCCAGAGGAAGTGGAGCTCATGGTTATTTTGAACTTTATAAAAGTATCCGTCAATATTCCAAGGCAGGAATATTTACGGATACAGAAAGGAAAACTCCGGTGTTTGTCCGCTTTTCAACGGTGGCCGGTTCCAAAGGTTCCCCTGATCTGGCACGAGATGTCCGTGGTTTCGCAGTTAAGTTCTACAATGAAGAAGGGACCTGGGATCTTGTAGGTAATAACATGCCTATTTTTTTCATTCAGGATGCGATGAAATTTCCTGACTTAATTCATTCTGTCAAACCGGAGCCTGATAAGGAAATTCCACAGGCGGCATCAGCGCATGACACTTTTTATGATTTTGTGTCCCTTACAACTGAAACACTTCACAATCATATATGGGCCATGAGTGACCGGGCTATCCCCAGAAGTTTCAGAATGATGGAGGGCTTTGGGATACATACATACCGACTTATCAATGCCAGCGGCGAGTCTCATTTTGTCAAGTTTCACTGGAAACCCCTTCTGGGTATCCATTCAGTTACCTGGGAGGAAGCGGTAAAAATCAATGGGGCGGATGCAGATTTTCACAGGAGGGATTTATGGGATGCGATTGAACAGGGTCAGTTTCCGGAATGGGAACTTGGAATTCAGATTATAGCCGAAAAAGATGAGCATGCTTTCGATTTTGATCTTCTGGATCCTACCAAATTAATACCTGAAGAAATGGTTCCGGTAAAAATCATTGGAAAAATGACCTTGAACCGCAACCCGGAAAATTTCTTTGCCGAAACTGAGCAGGTGGCATTTCTGCCCGGGAATATTATCCCTGGGATCGATTTCTCAAATGATCCGCTCTTACAGGGCCGGCTCTTCTCATATCGGGATACCCAGCTATCAAGATTGGGCTCTACTAATTTTCATCAGATTCCCATCAATCAACCCATAGTCCCATCCTACAATAATCAAAGGGACGGTCATATGCAAACGATTATTCCCAAAGGCAGGACGGCTTATTTCCCAAATACCCTTGGCGGAGGATGTCCCCACTTATCAAAAATAGCTGAGGGGGGGTTTTCTTCCTATGAGGAAAGGATAGATGCGCACAAAATACGCAGCAGGAGTAAAAGTTTCAGTGACCATTTTTCTCAACCGGCTTTATTCTACCGGAGCCTGGCAACTTGGGAACAGGCTCATGTCGCAGAGGCCTACTCGTTTGAACTTGGCAAATGTGAGCATAAGCATATTGTTTCACGCATGCTCTGGCTTATTAAGCAGATCAATACAGATCTGGCAGCAAAGGTTGCAGGCAATCTGGGCATGAAGATTCCCAAAAGTATTAATAAACCTATCAACCAGGCGATAGGTGCTGATAGCAATGTGAACGATTTTCAACCCGGTCCTGCCAAAAATTATTTGGATAAGTCTCCAGCCTTAAGTCAGTCCAACACCCTCTTTAACAGTATTGCGACAAGAAAGATTGCGGTACTAGTTGCCGATGGATTTTCTATGAAAGATTTTGATACGATGCGGAGGGAATTGGAGAGAAGGAACGCGGTACTAAAATTAATTGCGCCTACCGGCGGTACTATTCAATGTGATACTGACATGGAACATCAGGTAGATGCCTCCATTCACACTACGGAAAGTGTTCTTTACGATGCGGTATATATTCCGGGAGGCAAAAAGTCTATCGAAAAACTGATGACGGCCGCTAAATTCATAAAGTTTATCAATGAAGCGTTTAAACATTGTAAAGCAATCGCGGTCTCAAATGAAGGAGAGGATCTGTTGAATGAAACCTACGCCGGGGGTCATAAGAAGGATAAGGCGATATTAATTAATAAACAACCGTCTTTCTTTTGTAAGGCCATAGAAAAGCATCGGAATTGGGAAAGATCCGATGTGAGCAAAACGATTCCGGTTTAAAAAGCCTGTGGCTTGGTATGCCTGTTTATTCACAACATGAAAAACATACCCGTTATAATCGGATTATATGCAGTTTCGGTGTTGCCTGTTACAAGGAATTTAATGTAAACATCGCTGTTTTGAATACCCGGCTGTACGTTGCAATGTGCGAGATTAACTTGTGCCAGAACATTTTACTATTACGGTTAAAATTTTATCCAAAATCCTCATTGCTGTCAGTAGATCCGATCTATCTTGTTTAAATTCTTAAACCCTAATATAAAATAAAGTACTATGGCTACCGTTAAAAAAGCGCCGGCAAAAAAGACTCCGGCAGATAAGACAAATGCAAAAAAGACAACTGCAAAATCTACTGCAGGGAAGACTCCTGCAAAGAAGGACGCGGCGAAAAACCTGAATGATTTATTCGAAGATGGTCTGAAAGATATTTATTGGGCAGAAAAGGCCCTTGTTAAGGCATTACCAAAGATGCACAAGAATGCCACCAATGATAAACTTAAAAAGGGCATCGAAAAACATCTGAAAGAAACCGAGGGTCATGTGAAAAGGCTTGAAGAATGTTTTGAACTTCTGGGCCTGAAACCCAAGGCAGAAAAATGTGAGGCCATGGCTGGAATTTTAGAAGAAGGCAACAGTATTGTAAAGGAAACAAAACCAGGGGCCGTCAGGGATGCCGGAATTATTTCAGCTGCGCAAAAAGTAGAGCATTATGAGATAGCAACCTATGGCACTCTTGCGGCCTTTGCAAAGGTGTTAAAGCAGAAAAAATGTCTGGATCACTTCCTGAAAACATTGGAGGAAGAAAAGAAATGTGATGAATCTTTAACTGAAATTGCCGATACAGCATTGAATACACAGGCAATGGCTTAGTATTCGTTATGTGTGAAGGGAGGAGCCGAAATTTCTTATTTCGCCAATACGATCCTTTTTGGCTCCTTTACTTTTTATAATGTGTTACCGGAATAATGGACAGCAATTCATTTAATTTCTGTCATCTCCGGCAAAGGAACAACCATTGGGTGCCAAATTGATCGGTGAGCCCGCCAAATAAATTCCCTGTTGATGTCGCATTGAGTGGTCGTATTACTCGCCCTCCATATGACAAGCTTTCAAAATATTTGCGCAATTCGATTTCATATGTGGAAGCCAATAAAATAGAGAGTGTATTTCCGAGGAGAAGGCCATCTTCCCCTACCATATCCGATCCCATAAGCAATACTGGTCCATTTTCCAGACGGGCATGGACGATATATTTTTTTAGGGTAATAGGTGCATTTTCAGCTCCCGGAAATTCATCGAACGACTGGAAGAAAAGATTCCCTCCCAGGCACTTCTGGTAAAATTCCATCGCCTCTCTGCAATTACCATTAAATGTAAGATAACTGACAAGCGCATTCATGCTATTCGGGTTAGACAAAAATTCCGGACGGAATATTGAATCACAGCATAAGATACTCCGGCATCACGGCACATATTTGACTACATCCCTATCCGCCGGATGAGCAGAACTCATTTTATATAACGAGTAATGCGATGTCAGAAGGATCGCCAGGAAGATCAGTGGGAGGATGGCAACAAATCCAAAACCGTCTACCACGATATTGCTGATGCAAGCGAAGAGAAAGTTAAAAGTAAAACCGGCATAGGCCCACTCCTTCATCTTTTTCGGAATTTGCGGAATGATCAGGATCAAAGATCCCAACACTTTAAATATGACCAGGGCATTACCAAAATAGGCAGGATACCCCAAATGCCGAATCCCTTCTTTGGCTAATTCGGTTTGTGAAGTTAGGGCTGGCATCACTCCTTCAAACAAGAAGATACATATTGTGGTTATCCAAAATACTATTTTATATGTTTTCATATCATTGCAGATTATTGGGTTAACTAGTTTCCGCATATTTTTTAAAGTTATCCAGGATGGCCTGCCAGCCATCACGTTGCATATCGACAGGATTTACGCTTTCAGGATCAAAACGCGTCACGATTTCTGTTTCCCCGGAGTGCTCATTAAAATCTGTTTCAGCGATTCTTCCATCCTCCAATGTATATACAATTCGCTTTTCCGGAATAACTTCGTCATATGTACCTTTGAAATCGAAACCAAAACTTCCGTCCTTTGCTTCCATCCTTGAAACAAATTGGCCTCCTTCCCTAAGGTCATTTTCGGCGTGGGGAGTATGCCAGTCATCAGAGGGCGTGTTCCATCGAACTATATGACTGGGTTCTGACCATAGTTTCCAAACTTTCCGTGCGTCTGCTTTTACTTTGTTTTTCACTGTAATGCGTTCCATATATTTAAGATTAAATATTCTGATACAAATGTGAAAATTCCCAAATACTTTTTCAGGGTACAAAAACGGCAGTTAAAAGGGTTGATTCCGCCAGGCAAATGAATTATATTTAGTGATTGTAATTCCGTGAAGACACTAGGTTTGGACAGCAAACAGGGCGGGAGTTGTGTTCTTAACGGCCTCACTCAGAGCTATTATGAAAAGTGTTTCTATTTTGGTTCCGGAATCAGCGGTCATCGAAGCAGTGGCCTCTCCCCAATATATATTTACATCAGCCAATGATTTTTTACAGTCATCGGGAAAGGAAGCGCTGTTTAACGTTTGTCTTGTTGGAAACAGCAGGGTTGTGAAATGCAGGAACGGCCTATATTCTGTTTATACGGACAAATTATTAGAGGAGGTTGAACAAACGGATCTCATTGTTATTCCTCCATTGTTTGGTGATATGAAAGCAGCGGCCGCTGCGAACAAGCACACCATTCCGTGGATCGTACACCACTACAATAAGGGCACGGAAGTAGCTTCGTTGTGCGTGGGCGCTTTTTTGCTGGCTTCTACCGGCTTGCTCAACGGTAAAAAATGCTCCACACACTGGGCTTTTTATAATGAATTCAGAGAACGCTTTCCGGATGTGGAGGTCATGGATGGGAGCATTATTACTGAAGAAAAGGGTATTTATTCCAGCGGAGGTGCAAATTCCTACTTTAACCTTCTGTTGTATTTGCTGGAAAAATATACAGACAGGGATACGGCCATCCTGGCCTCCAAGTATTTCGCAATCGACATCGACAGGGAAAGCCAGGCTGCTTTTATGATGTTTACCGGCCAGAAAGATCATCATGATGAAGAAGTAAAAAGGACACAGGAATATATTGAAGCGAATTATCCCGAGAAAATTACAGTGGACGGTTTGGCTTCAATGGTGGCAGTCAGCCGCAGAAGTTTTGAACGCAGATTCAAACAGGCTACAGACAATACGGTGATTACGTATTTGCAAAGGGTAAAAGTGGAAGCTGCCAAAAGAAGTTTTGAAACCACCAGGAAGAATATCACAGAGGTGATGTTTGATGTGGGATATACCGATACCAAAGCTTTCCGCAATGTATTCAAGAAAATTACGGGACTGACTCCGATTGACTACAGGAATAAATATGCCTCTATGTAGTTAATGGCCAGCCGTCAGTGCAATGAGACTCAGGGCTGTGATCCGGAAAACCGCTAAGGACGAAGTTGTAATTCCGTGATGGTACCGCCTACATCTTTATTACCCTCACTCGATATAAATAATCTTCCTTCAGGACCAAAAGCGATACCTTCGGGTTGCGGGAACATACTTTTATCCAACAGGAAGAGGCGGGTGGGATTTCCTTTCAAATCCAAAATCAGCAATTTGGGTTCTGAACCTTCCAGAACATACATGTCCCCGGTGGTCGGATGTAACGCCATATCAGAAGGCAGAAAAGTTTTTTGAATTTGTCTTGAACGATATTTTTTTAGGATGTCACTTTCCATATCAAGACTGAAAACCGCTTCCGAAGCCATTTTTTTGGATTCCAGGGAAAAACTGTAAATTCCTTTATATCGCTCGGAGTTGAGGTCACGGTTTTTGGGCAAAAGCAAAAGCCGCTGACCTGTGGGATCTGCAAGCAGACTTTCCATATTGTTTTTGATGGTGAAAGGGGTCTTATAGGGAGTAATGACCCGATCTGAAGTCAGAAAGTTGCGAATTTCAAAAATGAATCCCTGGCTATCAAGTACATAGGCATTTCTATCAACAATTGCAAGACCTTCATAATCGCCCGCATCTCCAAAGCTAATTTTCTTAGCTATACTTTTTGATTTGAGATCATAGATGAAAAGGACACCTTCCTCATCCTGAATCGCTGCAATTCTATCGGTGTCCAGATAGCTGATGCCGGAAATTTCAAGAAGTTCATCAGGCAGTTCCCACCGATTGATGATCTCGTATTCATTAGCCTGAGGATTTCTAAATGAAACCTTTTCCCTGAAAGCGTAAAAGATCAGTACCGAAGCAATAAGAATAGCCAGGATAGTGATCAATTTTATATTTCTCATATAAAAACCATGCTCTGCATCGTTCATTGCCATTATTTTTTAGGAGCTGCGAATTGAATACAAATATAACGTTCGAATCTGGAAAGAAACAGGAATTCTATTGAGGCGGAGAGATCGTAGTTTGGTTTACCGGAACCAGATTGGTAAATAACCGTCGGATGCGCATATGGCGGTTTTAAGGAAGAATACTATCTTTGCCTTTGCAGGCAGGCGTGGTGAAACTGGTAGACACGCTAGGTTCAGGGTCTAGTGCCGCAAGGTATGGGAGTTCGACTCTCCCCGCCTGTACGAAGTAAAGGCCCATCCGGTACGGATGGGTTTCTTTTGAAAATGGGAGAGGAGAAGTTTATCCTGTTTTTTTCAGGAACTCTCCCCGCCTGTACACAAGAGAAAGCAGACTTTTTGAGTCTGCTTTCTTATTTCTGGGTTACACATAGATATCACAAATTTTAAAGTTTTTAACAAAACTGGAATTGTAAAAAAAGGGAGGAACTTTCATGTTTGTTATTATTAAAACACATGCGGATTTTAATTATACTGTTATTAAAAAGCTCCCCTCTTTGGATAAAGAGGGGGTGTCCGCAAAGGCGGACGGGGAGATTGAAAGTTTAGACAAACCATCCCTTTATCTTTGCTAACGCGCAGTCACCTCGCATTGAACTACGAAATACAGATTACGAAGTACGAAAGGAGATTTTTTACTTTTCCTTAAAATGACTATGTTTCTGGAGCATCCTGGGGATACTATAGCAAAATTACCAATCGCGCACGGTTTTTAAAAACCTGAATTGAACGCTGTTTTATGAAAACATTGGGCGATACTTATCCCTATTTTCATACATTGCCCAGAGGTTGATTGCCAGCAGGACCAGCGCTATGGGCAACCCGGAAGGGGCATTGACAATATGAGTCAGCAAGATGCCGATCATCACCGGGAATATGATGATTGCGCCAAGTGCCCGAAACTTATTGGTCATAAAAAGAATTCCCCCAACTATTTCTACCACTGCAATAAGAGGCATTAGCCAGGTTATTTCCATAAATGCGCCCATCAGTCGCTGCATGCTCTCGGGTAAATCATCAGGCATGGGCATATAATTAAAGAATTTGTTGAGACCGGAATTAATGAACATCAGCCCGAAAAGGATGCTGAGGACCAGGAGGATTTTACTTTTCATTTGTTGTTGAATTGGTTGTTATGATCTTTAATGCGCAATGTTTGGAATAATATAAAGATAGGAATATTTATATGGATTGCACATCAGGAAGGCATCCTTCCTTTTTACGTTGCATCAGGAACTCATGTGCACTGCATGTTTTATGGGTCCTCCGGCAATGGGACGACCATAAGAAGAATCGAATGTATCATGTAGTAGTGAAAGTTTGGGATCAACGTGCAGACAAGGTGTAAAGATCATTTAAGGCGAATAATTAAAAAAAGGGCCGGCTGAAGATATTCAGCCGGCCCTTTAAAAAAATAATTTAAAATACCTATTTTTTAATTAAAGGCAAGGTATAACGGGTTTCTCCGGATTGCAGGACGATATAATACATCCCGCCATGTTTGTAGGAAGAAGCATCCATATTAAATTCGGCGGTATCACCGGCCGCTGATACAGAAACTTTGCCTTGCTCTATCGTATTCCCTGAAGCATTAATAAGGCTATAGGAAACTTCTCCTTTCATGGTTTCAGGTAATTTTACGGAAAACTTACCATCCTTAATAGGGTTAGGGTAAACATAGGCTGCACCTATGGCCTCCTTGCTACTGGCCGAGCCGACATTAAAATTAATCGTCTCTGAGCCTAAGAGCGAGCCTGTGCGGTTGAGGCCGGCATAGATCTGCACCGTCAGCGAATAGGAGCCACTTGGGAAATTGGCGGAATTATAATTTCCATTATTATCCCCGTAAAGCGCATAAGGCTGCACATTTTCTGTCCATGTTCTGCTCTGCCTTCCCTGAAGCCTGAAAAATACACTGCGGGCAAGCGAAAAGGTGGTATTGACACGGATATTTCTGTTACTTCCCGTTCCACTTATGGTGGTACCGTTGTTAATCAACTGAAGGTTAGAATCGGTGCCTGCATTGATCCAGGTGTAGGTAATGGCATCACCGCCACTCGGTGGTGGAGGGTTGGTCGAATTTCCAATTGAAAAACTGACGGTAAGCGGGGAACCATTACTAGGTCTGGCGGTGATCGTATAGTTGCCGTTTGGTAAAGACCTTCCGACAGGATTCACTCCAACATCCCCGAAAACATGATAGGGTGCCGAACCTTCGTTCTTGTTTGCGTTTACCGGCCCTGATAGGGTAAAGGATACATTTCCAACCGAGGTAGGGTTTGTATTTGCCCGGATACTTAGACTGGAAGGAACGTTGGTAAAGTTTTTGCCTTGGGTAATTGCGCCTAAATTCCCATTTGTATTAGCATTTATCAAGTTAAATCCCGTGATGCCAGTATCTCCGGTTGGGGGCGGAGGGGGTGGAGGCGTAGTATTGCTTACTACAGAAAAACTGATCGTATTGGCAGTACCTTGCGCTCCTCCCAGATTGTCCTGAGCGTAAGGGGTGGCAGTAAGCGTGTAGTTGCCTACCTGCATCGTCCTTCCTGTATAATTGTTACCCGAATCTCCAAAACTGCTATAAGGTACATTGTTGTCTGTCAGTGCATTGCTCACAGGCCCACTTAATTGCAGGCGTACGCTCCCTGTATCACCGTTGGCATTTGCGCGAAAGGCCAAATTGGACGGGCCATTGGAAATGTTGATCTGAGCTCCGTTGTTTAATGTGCCGATCACATTATCGGTTCCGGCATTCACATAACTGAAGGAATTTATCGCCGGGTCGCCTGTAGGTGGTGGGGGGGGTGGGGGTGAGCCACCTCCGCAATTCGTCTGTGCCCTTCCAAGATTCTGGGCTTCTGAGATACTGTAGCTGCCTTCTTTATAAAGTATCAACCGGTCAATAAAATGCCCTTGTGAACGTGCTGAAACCTGAATGGTATATACCCCTGCATTGTTAAAAACAGCATAGATCTGATGGGCATTATTGTCAAAGGTATTGGTAGACCAAGTCCAGTTGGTAGTACCGCTGGAATAAATTTTGAACCAGCCACCAGCTCCGGCCCCTTCAGGAACAGGGGTTTTTCCTGATCCCTTCGGGTAAACCCGGCTGTTTCCCTTCTGCGCATAAAAGTTGGATGCCTGAATTTTAAGCCAGGAGTCATTGTGCTCTGTAGAGGGATTGGTATTGGCGATGATTCCTACTTTGTTTCTCCAGATAAATCTATAGGTACCTGGTGAATTGATACGGACACTGTAATTGATGACATTGGTGCCCGGATTGTTAAATGCGCTGGGACCCCTGTAAGCAAGGTAAGAATTACCGGTATACGGATTACTTGCCGTCTCTCTTCTCCAGGTAGATGGTGTTGAAGGTGACTCCGCCTCAATTACGGCAATTCCATTCACTTCCTGGAACTGGGCTCCGCTACATTGGGCCCGTAGCTGCGATAAGCCAATGGTGGTTAAAAATAGTAATAGAGTAATTTTTAATCTCATAATGAAATAGTTTGCGGGGTTATTAAAATTTTTCGAAAAGATTCAATCAAGGGAAGAGTAATATTCTTCAATAAGCTTCAATTTGGGTTTAACAAAATTTAAGGGGTATTTCCTGCCTGAAATTCAGGTGTGGAATAAGGGCGACAGATGTGAAATCGAAAATAAAAGACATACTCTTCGCGATTAGGGCTACGATAAAAATCCGATAAACGGCACGATTTTATCTTTAAAGTGCAAAAAACGCAAATTATTCGAGATAAACAAGCCTTTTTCCGAAAAAAATTATGCCAATGAAATTGTTCTGGGATTGATCCTACAACGATGGTAAATTTTTCTGACTTGGGAAATCTTTTGCCATTTCTGTGAATATGCGAGATCGTTTTGATCGTTGCAGTTGCTTTTTATTTAAGGTAAAAACAGTTCCCCATTTGGTCAAGTGTGGAAATTTCCTATTCATGCCAGCCCAGGTGTCTTACCTATATATACAGTTAACCCAGGTCTCACAAGGGTATAGAGTCAGTGGATAAGATTGGACATGTCTTAAGAGATAAGATGCGGCACCAGGCCCGCTGCTCAGCTTCCAGGCCATTCATACTGATGGCCAAACGGCAAATTATCACATGCCGGCAGCTGTACATCCTGTATAATGAATATGGAGAGCACAGAGAGCCGGCTCCTGAGCCGTTAATAAGAAGAAAATCTAATGTAGGACGTAAAAAATCACAGATTCAAACAGTCCGACTTCGGTACATGCCGTTGTAAATAACAGGAACCTGATACTGAAGTTTGTTAAAAGAATCCCAGGCCGGCAAGTATGAGACATACCACCACAGCTACCAAAATTAAAACCAAAATCACCACCATTATGCTAAGGAACGCATTGAGGATTCTGGTGCCTGGTGTGAGTTCTTCTTCCATAATTCATATAATTTTAATACAATTTAAGGATAAAAGCCTAAAAGTCATTGGGATGTGAATACATTTCGTCAAAACACCTAACGAATATTGTACAGAGGGGTTGAGCTGCTGAAATTGTCGTTGAATGATGGGTGCCCTGTTATTTCGCGGAACTTAGTTCTTTACCCAATTCCTCCAGGGATTTACCCTTGGTTTCAGGCATCATATATCTAACGAAGAGCAGTTGTAAAACCATCATAAATGCAAAAAGAGCAAACACCGGGCCAGGTCCGATCACATTAAATAGATACGGCACCGTAGATGGTATAAGGGCAGCTAACCACCAATGAGTGGAACTTCCGAAGGCCTGCCCTGAACTTCGCAAATGATTGGGGAAAATCTCAGATATGAATACCCAGATGACCGCCCCCTGACCGATGGCATGAGAGGCGATAAACAGGAAGAGAAATGCCGGCACCGCCATTCCTTTCCACCCCAGGAAGAAGGCAGTAGCCACCAGGGACAATGAAATGATATAGCCGAAGGATCCGATGTACATTAATTGTTTCCGGCCTAATCGGTCTATCAGAAAAATGCCGACAAATGTAAATATGAAATTGGTAATGCCGATCCCGATACTGCTTAACAGAGCCGCCTTTTCTCCGAGTCCGGCTTCCCCGAATATCCGAGGGGCATAATAAAGGAAAGCGTTAATGCCTGAGAACTGATTGAAAAATGCGATCAGGAAAGCGAGGGTCAGAGGGAATCTGTACTTTTTATGAAAAATGGTATCCGAGGCGCTACCTTGTTCCAGTTCACTGGCAATATCTGCCTGAAGGGAAGTTATAGAGAGGGATGGATTGATGGAACTTAGTATCCTTCCGGCTTCTTCCGTTCTTCCTTTGGTAAGCAACCATCTGGGGCTTTTAGGAACAGTTAGCACAAACAAGGTATAAATGATTGCAGGGAAGGCTTCTACTCCCATCATCCATCGCCAGTCATTTACACCGGTTCCACTCAAAAGGTAATTGGAAAAAAAGGCCATCAAAATGCCAAACACTAACATAAACTGGTAAAATCCGACAAGTCGGCCGCGGTCTTTGGACGGTGCCACCTCTGAAATATAGGCCGGGGCCGCAATGGTTGATGCCCCTACGCCCAGTCCCCCCAGGAATCTGAAGACGGCAAAGGTAAAAGGGTCATTCGCTAAAGCAGATCCTATAGCGGAAACCGTATAAAAAATGCCAATCCAGATGAGTGTATTCTTACGGCCAATCCTGTTGGTTGGTATTCCTCCGAACAAAGCGCCTACAACCGTACCCCACAATGCCATCCCCATGACGACTACCCCATGGAAGCCATCTGAAGAATTCCATAATAATTGTAATTTTTTATCCGCTCCGGAAATGACAACGGTATCGAAACCAAACAAAAAGCCAGCGAGGGCGGCTATCAGAGAAATTCTTAAAATCTTGGAATTCATTGGCAGTTCCTGTTGGTTACGGTAAATCTAACAAAAAAAGGGAAATCCCCGTATTGATGTTCAAATTATGCTGAAACGGGCCGCAGCGTATCGGCAGGTGACTCCGGTTTTCCGGATGGAGTATCACCGGGTACACCAGGTTGCGGAGCTGCAGTTCCGGGATCAGAAGGTTCATATTCTGACGCGGGCAAAGGCGCCTCAATCTCAGGATTGGGAAAAGCATCCGCAGGGACATATCTGGGTTTACCACAGGAAAGTAAACTGGTCACAAGAAGCAGCAAAGCAACCGGGAACGATATGATTTTCATTGAAAGCTTATGTGGTTCCCTTTAATAACGTCTGAATATAGTCCATTATTTGGGCGGTGGCTCCTTTATTGTCATCTATATAGCCGGCATTGCGGGCTCCGGCCATGGATGCTGCATGCGGTTCTTCCACCAAACGATCCATGACTTCCCTGAATTCGACTGCATCCTGAACGGGAAAAAGTCCCTTAATTTCTACCATATCAACTGCTTCCCGGAAGGAGGAATACCTGGGGCCTATGATGACAGGAATTCCGAATACTGCAGGCTCCAGCGTGTTGTGCAGGCCTGTTACAAAACCTCCGCCGACAAAGGCAATGTCAGCATAACTGTAAATTTTGGTCAGAAGTCCAATTGAATCTATAATGAGTACCTGGAACGGGTTGGGCTCACCTTGCCGCAACTCAGAGTAGAGTACGGATGTTTTTTCAATAGACAAACGCAGTGTTTTGATATGTTCCGGATCCATCTTGTGGGGAGCGATAACAAATTGCAGCGGATTTGTAGTGGAATTGATGTATGGAATCAGGATTTTTTCATCTGCCGGCCAGGTACTTCCGGCCACAAGACACGATCTTTCCCGCTTAAAAGTTTGCATGAAATCAAGGGAATTATCCCTTGAACGAATCTCAGATACCCGGTCAAAGCGGGTGTCCCCACTCAGGGTACTCCTTGCTATTCCAAGTGTCCGGAGAAGGGCAGCTGATTCCTTGTTCTGTACAAAAAAATGTGTCACATTCGCCAGCGCCTCCCGCATCAGTCCGCCATACCATCTAAAATAGATCTGATTCTTCTTAAAGATTGCAGAGATAAGTAATACAGGGATATCGTGCCTTTGAAGTTCCCTTAATAAACCGGGCCATATTTCATACTTTATAAAAATAGCAAGCCGCGGTTGAACGATATTGACAAACTTTCGGGCATTGGCAGCGGTATCCAATGGAAGGTAGCAAATGAGGTCTGCTGCCCGGCTGTTCTTCCTTACCTCATATCCGGAAGGAGAAAAAAATGTGACCAGTAAAGTATGCTCCGGGTGGTCAATGCGTAATTTTTCTATGACCGGCAGGCCTTGTTCAAATTCTCCGAGAGAAGCGGCATGAATCCAAATTACCGGTTTTTCCTCTTTTAATCCTGCTTCCAGGTATGGGAATGTTTCCCGCCGGCCCTGCATGAACAGCCGGATCTTTTTATGGAAAAATGCCATGAGAGCTAAAGCGTGGGAAGCAAGGTGAACGGCTATATTATAGACGTAATACACAGAGAATTTATTTCAGGCTAAATTAAGCTTCTTTGAGTAATTTCATTTGAGGCCGTTTCTAATTTTTGTAATATTGTCCCCTTGTTGTCAAGTTCTCGAACCAAGATGTATTTATGAGGAAAATTCAGATGGTGGATCTGATCGGCCAGTACCAGAAAATCAAAGAAAACGTTGATTCTGCCATTTCCGGGATCATGGATACTGCAGCTTTTATCAATGGACCTGAAGTTCATAACTTTCAAAAGGAGCTGGAAACCTACCTTGGGGTAAAACATGTAATCCCCTGTGCCAATGGCACGGATGCTTTGCAGATCGCCATGATGGGACTCGGGCTGAAGGCCGGAGATGAAGTAATCACGGCAGATTTTACTTTTGCAGCTACGGTTGAGGTGATTGCTCTCCTGAACCTTACTCCGGTGCTCGTCGATGTCCACCCACGTACCTTTAACATTGATCCGAATGCTATTGAGCGGGCCATCACCTCTAAAACCAAAGCGATAGTACCAGTACACCTGTTTGGTCAGTGCGCTGATATGGAAACCATTCTGGCCATTGCAAAGAGCCATGGACTTTATGTAATTGAGGACAATGCCCAGGCCATTGGAGCCGACTATACGTTTCCAGATGGGCAAAGGAAGAAAGCAGGAACTCTCGGCCATGTCGGGGCTACTTCTTTCTTCCCTTCAAAGAATCTTGGATGTTATGGGGATGGGGGAGCTATTTTTACGGATGACGATAAGCTTGCGCATACTTTAAGAGGAATTGTCAATCACGGCATGTATGAAAGGTACCATCACGATGTGGTAGGTGTGAACTCCAGGCTTGATTCCATACAGGCGGCCGTTCTCCGCGCCAAATTACCCAAACTCGATACGTATTGTGAAAACAGGAGACAGGCGGCACGAAAATACAATGAAGCTTTTGAACGACAGAATCATATACTCACACCGGAAACTGTGAACGGGTGTGAAGGAATCTGTAAGGACTGCGACTGCCATGTGTTTCACCAGTATACCTTAAGGATCACCAATGGCCGGCGTGACGATCTTGCCAGACATCTGGCCTCCCTGGACATACCTTATGGAATATATTATCCCATCCCTTTACATTTGCAAAAGGCATATCTTGACGAACGCAATGCATCCGGCGACTTTACGGTAACCAATCAGCTGGTGAATGAAGTAATTTCACTCCCGATGCATACCGAACTGGATGACGACCAAATTGACTATATCACGGATTCCGTTATTCAATTTATAAATTCATAACATGAAAATACTGGTTACCGGCGGCCTGGGTTTTATAGGTTCGCACACGGTGGTTGAATTGCAGCAGAGTGGATACGAAGTGGCAATTATAGATGATTGTTCGAACTCTTCTCAAAAGGTATTGGAAGGCATTTTTGCCATTACCGGAATCCGCCCTGTCTTTGAACAGTTAGATCTCAGAAATAAACAGGAGGTGCAGGATTTTTTCAAAAGGCATGACGATCTTGCAGGGGTCATCCATTTCGCAGCCTCGAAAGCCGTGGGCGAGAGTGTGGAAAAGCCGTTGCTTTACTATGAAAACAATCTTAGTACGTTATGCTATCTTCTCAGAGAATTAACCCTAAAAAAGAAAGCCAGTTTTATCTTCAGTTCCTCCTGTACGGTTTACGGACAGGCAGATATGATGCCTATCACTGAAGACGCACCGGTTAAACCGGCTGAATCACCCTACGGAAATACGAAGCAGATCGGGGAGGAAATCATCAGGGATACCTGTAAGGTCTCGCCCGAGCTCCGGGCTATTTCTCTGAGGTACTTTAATCCCATGGGAGCGCACCCCAGTTCTTTAATTGGGGAGCTGCCTATCGGGGTGCCTCAGAACCTGGTCCCGTTTATCACCCAGACGGGGATAGGTGTCAGGGAACAACTATCCGTTTTCGGCAATGACTATCCCACTAAAGATGGCACCTGCATCCGGGATTATATTCATGTGGTTGATCTTGCAAAGGCGCATGTAGTTGCTTTGGGCAGGTTGTTGAACGGAGAGAATAAAAAGAATTATGAAGTGTATAACGTGGGAACGGGTAACGGTAATTCTGTGTTGGAAGTAATCGCAAGCTTCGAAAGGGTATCAGGTCGCAAGTTAAATTACAGGATTGTAGACAGACGTCCCGGAGACGTGGTGACGGCCTATGCGGACACTACCAGGATTTCTGAAGTGCTTGGCTGGAAAGCAGTGTCTTCACTTGATGACGCGATGAAATCGGCCTGGACCTGGGAACAGAAAATAAGAAGTTAGCCAATGCATATTCCTCTTAAAAAGTTGATAACCTCTGCTGTTTTATTGACGCTGACAGGCGTTGCCGCTCAGGATGTGTATTTACACTGTGGGACGCTCCTTTTTCCGGAGACAGGAAAGTTTCAGAAAGATAAGACGGTGGTGATTTCCGGGAATAAAATCAAATCCATTGAAGATGGATTTATATCCGGGAATGCAGGGGATACACTGATCGATTTAAAAACCAGTACGGTGATGCCGGGATTTATAGATATGCATGTGCATATAGAAAGTGAGTCCGGGCCACAAAGCTATATCAGAAAGTATACCCAAAATGAATCAGATGTTGCCTTTGAGGCTGTGGGATATGCCAGAAAGACCCTGATGGCCGGATTTACAACTGTACGGGATCTGGGTGGAACAGGTGTAAATATTGCGCTCCGGAATGCGATCAATAAGGGACTTATCGATGGGCCCAGGATTTATACGTCCGGAAAGTCCATTGCCACCACCGGAGGACATGCCGATCCGACCAATGGAAGTAAAAGGGCATTGATGGGAGATCCCGGACCATCGGAAGGCGTAGTGAATTCTCCTGAAGACGGAAAGAAAGCAGTAAGACAGCGATATAAGGAGGGAGCGGACGTAATCAAGATCACCGCCACAGGGGGGGTACTCAGTGTCGCCAGGAACGGGCAGAACCCTCAGTTTACAATAGAAGAAATTAAAGCGATTACAGAAACCGCAGCGGATTACGGGATGCTCAGTGCCGCCCATCCACACGGAGACGAAGGTATGCGCAGAGCCATCCTCGGAGGTATTAAAACCATTGAACACGGGACGTACATGAGTGATTCCACCATGGCCCTCATGAAAGAATACAATACTTTTCTTGTACCTACGATCTCGGCCGGGAAAAAGGTGGCTGAAATGGCTGAGGTAGAAGGATTCTTCCCTGAAATAATAGCGAAGAAAGCAAGGGAAATAGGTCCGGTAAGCCAGGGCACCTTTGCCAGGGCTTACAAAAAAGGAGTACCCATTGTTTTCGGAACAGATGCCGGCGTCTTCCCGCATGGACAGAATGCGATGGAATTCAGATTTATGGCGGAGGCAGGGATGCCGGTTTTGGAAGCCATTTCTTCAGCTACGGTCACGGCTGCCGATCTGCTTGGTATGGTCGATAGCCTTGGTAGAATAAAAGCCGGATATTTGGCCGATATCATTGCTGTTGACGGCTATCCGGTGAAGAATGTGAATACCCTGGAAAACGTTACTTTCGTTATGAAGGACGGGAAGGTGTATAAAAAGTAAGGCGATCGGCTTAAATGAACAATCCACTAAATGCCACCATTGTGGCCAGGAGACCTTGGTCTCACAGGCGGCATTCCGGCCACCCTTAAAACCCGGAAGCTATGAATCCCTATATTCAAACCAGCGAAGAATTGCTGGCCTCAATGACTGGAGAGGCTGAGTATACCCGGCTCCTGGCCCAGCTGATCAAAGATTTTACCAGGGCGAATGTGGCAATTGATCTCCGGGATACATTACGACCGGGGCAAATGAGGAACATGCTGCGCGAAAAGCTGCATTTCCTGATAATGGAGGGCTTTGATGACTACCTTCATCTTATGTACGTTGTAGACATCCCCGAAAAATCCTTCAGAGAACTTAGGGTTACCGATGCCGTTGAAATAACGGATCAAGTGGTTTTCCTCATCCTCAGGAGGGAGTTACAAAAAGTACGATTCAGATCAGGATCGGCCTGCTGAAGTATCTGATGAAGCCCAGTTATAAACATCTATTCGGCTTTTCTTGCGTTTCCCGGCGCATTAAGGCTTTAGATAAGCGGTCCGGGGTGCCCGACCCTCAGATCACATACCGCAATCCAAGACAGCTACCCATCTTTGACCGCAATGGCTTTTGGCCATATTCAAGTGTCTGCCTGGGATCGATCGCGCTCTGGAGTAAATTTTTAATGAGCTAAGAATCAGCCTGAAAATCAGAGCTGTCTGCAGCCTCTTCCTGTCCTTTGATTCAAACGACATCGACTTCTATTTTTGATAATAATAGGCTACAGCATATTTCCAATAACCTTTAAATGTTGTATTTTTGATGATTATTCTGGATAAGAAAGCTTTTACTTCTATGGATAAATATTCCTTTTTAAATACGGCACATATTTCCTTCTTTGCCGACTTATACGATCAGTATCTGACCCATCCCGATAGTGTGGAACCCAGCTGGCGGGCTTTTTTTCAGGGATTTGATTTTGGGATGGAGAGTGCACTGGAGGAAGCCGGTGTAACCTTGAATGAACAGGATCAGGATCATAGCGGGGGATACGCCCTGAATGGTCAGCAGGCCGTGCTGCCACAAATCCTTCAGAAAGAATTTCAGGTGGTTCGCCTTATCGATGGATATCGCAACCGGGGACACCTCTTTACAGAGACAAATCCGGTTCGGGATCGAAGGAAATATACCCCTACCCTGGAGATTGAGAATTTTGGACTTTCACAGGAAGATCTCGGCACCACCTTCAGTGCCGGAGAGATTATCGGTATTGGAAAGAATACCCTGGAGGAAATCATCAAACACCTGAAGCATATCTATTGTGATGCCATAGGAGTAGAATACATGTACATCAGAAGCCCGGAACGTGTTCAATGGATACAGGACTGGCTAAATATCAACGATAATCACCCCCGGTTTACACCGGAAAGAAAAAAGTATATCCTCAGAAAGCTGAACCAGGCGGTATCCTTTGAAACCTTCCTGCATACGAAGTATGTAGGTCAGAAACGATTTTCACTGGAAGGGAATGAATCCCTTATTCCCGCGGTGGATGCGATAGTGGAAAGAGCAGCGGAATTAGGCGTTAAGCAGTTTGTCATGGGGATGGCGCACAGGGGAAGGCTCAGTGTACTTACCAATATTTTCGGAAAATCGGCCAAGGATATTTTTAGCGAATTTGACGGCAAGGATTATGAACAGGAAATTTTTGACGGGGATGTAAAATACCATTTGGGCTGGACCTCTCAACGAAAGGCCGACAATGGAGAAATGATCAACATGAACATCGCTCCCAACCCCTCTCATCTTGAGACGGTAGGAGCGATCGTGGAGGGGATCACCAGGGCCAAACAGGATCTGCATTATCCGGAGGACTTTTCCAAAGTGTTACCGATCATAGTTCACGGTGATGCCGCAATTGCAGGGCAGGGGATTGTTTATGAAATTATTCAGATGGCCGGATTGGATGGCTATAAAACCAATGGTACCATTCATATTGTGGTCAACAACCAGATTGGCTTTACCACAAATTACCTGGATGGCAGGTCTTCCACCTATTGCACCGATGTTGGGAAAGTGACCCTGTCGCCTGTACTACATGTCAATTCGGATGATGCGGAGGCCGTTGTGCATGCCGCCCTCTTTGCGCTGGAATACCGGATGCGCTTTAAAAGTGATGTTTTCCTGGATCTTCTGGGCTATCGAAAATACGGTCATAATGAAGGCGATGAGCCGAGGTTCACTCAGCCAAAGCTTTATAAAGCCATCGCAGCACATAAAAATCCCCGGGATATTTATGCTGAAAAACTGATTGCTGACGGGATTATTAATGATGAATTCGTCAGGAAACTTGAACATGAATACAAGGCCAGTCTGGAAGAGGAACTGGAAGACTCAAGAAAACAAGACAAGACAATGGTCACTCCTTTCATGGCGGATGAATGGAGTGGGTTTCAGAATGCCAGGGAATGGGAAATGATGGAAGAGGTGGACACCTCGTATGACCATGGGCAGTTGAAAAAAATTGCCGCTACGCTCACAGAACTACCCAAAGGCAAAAAGTTTCTTAAGAAGGTTGAAAAACTTATCAGCGACCGTAAAAAAATGTTTTTTGAGACAGATAATCTGGACTGGGCCATGGGGGAACTGCTGGCATATGGCAGCCTTCTGGAAGATGGGTTCAATGTGCGTATCTCCGGACAGGATGTTGAACGTGGCACCTTTTCTCACAGACATGCGATCCTGAAGGTTGAGGAAAGCGAAGAGGAAATTCTGCTCCTGAATATGCTCTCCAAATCACAGGGAAAATTTGAGATTTTCAATTCCCTGCTTTCAGAATACGCCGTGGTGGGCTTTGATTACGGATACGCCATGGCCAGTCCGAACACGCTTACCATCTGGGAAGCGCAGTTCGGCGATTTCAGCAATGGCGCTCAGATTATTATAGACCAGTATATTTCAGCTGCGGAAGATAAATGGAAGCTGCAGAACGGTCTTGTGCTGTTTTTACCACATGGGTATGAGGGACAGGGTGCGGAACACTCCTCGGCAAGAATGGAACGGTACCTGCAGTTATGTGCCAGAGATAATATGTATGTCGCTGATTGCACTACCCCTGCAAATCTTTTTCACTTGCTGAGAAGACAGATGAAAGTTAATTTCAGAAAACCATTGATTATATTTACTCCCAAGAGCTTGTTGCGTCATCCTCGGGCGGTTTCCAAAGTGGACGATTTTATTAAGGGATCTTTCATGGAAGTCATAGATGATCATGCAGCGGAAGTGGGGAAGATTAAAAGTCTGGTTTTTTGTACAGGTAAATTCTATTACGATTTGCTGGCGGCCAGAGAAGAAATGGGAAGGAAGGATGTCGCCCTTGTACGGGTGGAACAATTATTTCCGCTACCGGCAGAGCAAATCAGTAAACTGATCCGGAAATATAGCAAAGCCGATGATCTTGTCTGGGCACAGGAAGAACCGAGAAATATGGGTCCCTGGAGCCATATAATGATGCATTTCAAGGAAGCGTCAAAATTAAGGGTTGCTTCCAGGAGGTTCTACGCATCCCCTGCGGCTGGTAGTGCGGTGCGTTCCAAGATGCGTCACCAGCAGGTAATTGATTATGTTTTTGACAAGAGCAAGGACAACATGACAAGACAGAAAACAAAAAACAAGTAACACATTACAAGGATGATATTAGAAATGAAGGTTCCGTCCCCGGGAGAATCCATTACGGAGGTAGAAATAGCAGAATGGCTGGTTAGTGACGGGGATTATGTTGAAAAGGATCAGGCCATCGCTGAAGTGGATTCGGATAAGGCGACACTTGAATTGCCTGCAGAGGAAAGTGGGATCATTACACTTAAAGCTCAGCAGGGAGATGCTGTTGCTGTAGGGGAAGTTGTGTGCCTTATTGACACGGACGCGGCAAGGCCTGAGGGTGGCAAGAAAGAAGAGACAACCACGTCAGGAGATGCTATTGGCAGTGATGACAAAAAACAGAAGGAGGTAAAGAATCAGGCAAATGGTTCGGAATCAACAAAGGAAAAACCGGAACCAAAGAAGGATAAGAAAGAAACGGTAGCGAAAAAAGAGAGCGCTTCCTACGCCAGTGGAACTCCCTCCCCTGCTGCAAGGAAAATTTTGGAGGAGAAAGGCGTTGATGCTTCAGAAGTGAAGGGAAGTGGTAAGGATGGCAGAATTATGAAGCAGGATGCAGAAAATGCCGTTCCTGCTATGGGCAGCGCCACCGGGGTCGCACGCGGTGAAACGCGTACCAAACTTTCCATGTTGCGCCGCAAGGTGGCTGAGAGGCTGGTGGCAGCTAAAAATGAGACCGCAATGCTCACCACCTTCAATGAGGTGGATATGTCTGCCGTATTTCTTTTGAGGAATGAATACAAGGAAAGCTTTAAGGCCAGACACGGAGTGGGGCTTGGATTTATGTCCTTCTTTACAAAGGCCGTAATCAGGGCTCTTGGAATGTTTCCCGCAGTGAATTCGATGATTGACGGTAAGGAAATGATCACTTACGAATTCTATGACATCAGTATCGCAGTTTCCGGACCAAAAGGACTGATGGTTCCTGTGATCCGCAACGCTGAAAATCTTTCCTTCAGAGGCATTGAAAACGAAGTTAAGCGATTGGCGATCCGGGCAAGGGATGGTCAGATTACCGTAGATGAAATGACCGGAGGTACGTTCACTATATCCAATGGCGGAGTCTTTGGATCCATGCTTTCCACACCTATCATCAATCCGCCGCAAAGTGGTATCCTGGGGATGCACAATATTGTGGAGAGACCGATTGCGCGTGATGGTCATGTTGTCATAGCCCCTGTCATGTATGTTGCTCTGTCTTATGATCACAGGATTATTGACGGGAAGGAATCAGTAGGATTTTTGGTGGCAATTAAAGAAGCGCTGGAAAGTCCGGAAGAACTACTTATGAACGGCGACGTTAAAAAAGCATTGGAACTCTGACGGGGAAAACGCGTGAGACTAGCTCCTCAGGGAAAAAGAGACTCAGGTACTTTCATCGGGTTACCGCTGTTTCTTCAAATACATACAACACTTTTGATAGTCGATAACGGCTCTGGATTTTCTAAGGATGTCTGCGCCTATGATTCCGTCTACCGGTTGGGCGTCGTGAGCCAGGAGGGCTTCATTGACATGTCCCAGATCAAAAAGTACAATTTTCATTTTTCTGGCCGACCAGGTTCCGATATTAAGGGTATTCATTGTTGATAGCAAGGTTTCCATGTTGGAAGCACCTGCCCCCGCAGCCTTAATTTCCGATACCTCCGAATTTAACCTGAAAAAAATGGTTTTATCAAACCCCACACAGGTATTGGATGCGCCCGTATCTACGATAAACCTTCCATTTACTCCATTGAGTGAAACGCCTACTTCAAGATGGTTCGTACTGGTCAGGACAAGTGGGATTTTTAAATATTTATTTTGCTCTAAAAAAGTTTTCAGACTTGCCATTCGGCTCTTTTGTGCAAAGGTAGTCCTTCTGATCATAAGTCGTCCCAATTGGAAAATAGGGCTGTGCAAAGTCCTCAGGGTTTGCCATAAACCAGCCGGGAAAGAATCGTACCCGATCCGGTTTTTGTCTGAGGAGGCGTGATTATAAATACTATTTTAGCACCATGATTCTTACTGACACCCACACCCATCTCTACAGTCAGGAATTTGACGCTGACCGGGAAAAAGTCGTGAATGATGCGGTGTCAAAGGGAGTCGAACGTTTTTTTATTCCGGCCATAGATTCGCGGTACACCCAGGCCATGACCAACCTTCAGCAAGCCTATCCGGACCATGTATATTTAATGATGGGTTTGCATCCTACAAGTGTGGGAGAGAATTATCAGGAAGAACTGGATCATGTGGCTGCCATGCTGGAAACAGGAAAATACTACGGGATTGGCGAAACAGGGATAGACCTGTACTGGGATCGCTCGTATCTGGAGCAACAAAGGGCCGCTTTCCGATTTCAGATTGAACTGGCGAGGAAGTATCAGTTGCCGGTGATTATACATTGCAGAGAAGCCTTTGACGAAATTTTTGATATTCTGAAAGAGTCGTCCGGGGTAAAGGGGATTTTTCATTGTTTTACCGGAACGCTGGAACAGGCCAGGCAGGCCATCAGCTGTGGAATGGCCCTCGGTATCGGGGGGGTTGTCACCTATAAGAACGGGAAAATCGATACATTTCTCAGCCAGATTGCGCTGGAACATATTGTTCTTGAAACAGATGCTCCCTATCTGGCTCCTGTTCCCCACAGGGGTAAAAGGAATGAGAGTGGTTACCTTATTCATATCCTCAAAAAACTCTCAGGAATATATAGCTTGCCAGAGGAGAAGATTGCCGCTGTAACCACAGAAAATTCCATTAGAATTTTTGGCATCTGAAGTGGTATAAGCAAAATAGGTATACGGCTCAGCTGAAATAATGGGTGGACAAGACCAGCAGCTGCTCCCGGACAAATATTAAAACACTCATTTTTGAAGAGAAACACCAAAATTCTGCTCATATATACCGGAGGTACCATTGGTATGGTCAGGGATTGCAAGTCGGGTACCCTGAAGGCATTCGATTTTAAAAAACTAATGTCGAGCATCCCTGAATTGAATCAGTTGGATTGCAGTATTCAAAGTATCTCATTTAAAAAGCCTATTGATTCGTCCAATATGAATCCGGATCATTGGGTTACCATCGCAGAAATAATCGAAAAAAATTACGATAGTTATGACGGATTTGTAGTACTGCATGGTAGTGATACGATGAGCTATACCTGTTCGGCGCTGAGTTATATGCTCGAACATCTCGCCAAACCGGTTATATTTACAGGCTCTCAGTTGCCAATAGGCGATCTCAGGACAGATGCCAAGGAGAATCTGATCACCTCCATCCAGATTGCAGCCCTTCAGGAGAGGGGAAAAGCATTAGTGCGGGAGGTGGGGCTCTTTTTTGAGTTTAAATTGTACAGGGGGAACCGGACTACTAAACTGAATGCCGAACATTTTAAGGCCTTTGCCTCCTTTAATTATCAACCCCTGGCAGAATCAGGGGTGCATCTGAAAGTGTACAGGGAACGTCTATTATCCTCAGGGAAGAAGGGAAAATTTAAAGTCCGAAGCCGGCTTGACACCAACGTTGCCATCCTCAAGCTGCATCCCGGTCTAAGCAGGGAATTTGTTAAAAGTGTGGTTCACTGTGCCGGATTAAAGGCGCTGATCCTTGAGACCTACGGAGCCGGGAACGCGCCAACCGAGCCCTGGTTGCTGAAGGAACTAAAAGCTGCCATTGATCGGGGCATCCATCTTGTAAATGTAACACAATGTGCGGGAGGCGGTGTCAGTATGGGAAGGTATGAAACCAGTGAGGCACTACAGACAATGGGCGTGATCAATGGAAAGGATATCACCTCCGAGGCTGCAGTGACCAAGCTGATGTTCCTTCTCGCAAACCCGGGGAAGGGAACTTCTTTCAAAAAGATTTTTGAGACACCGTTGCGGGGCGAGATGGACGAAAAATAACACTTCAAATTTCGGGAACTAAGTTTTTTTTTGTTTCTTGCGCGCCCTTTAAAAGGCGAAAATAGAGAGGTGGCCGAGTGGTCGAAGGCGCACGCCTGGAAAGTGTGTATACACCACAAGTGTATCGAGGGTTCGAATCCCTTCCTCTCTGCTGATTGTAGTTCTAAGTAAAACCCTGTAATGTAAAAAATGCAGGGTTTTATGTTAGTCTATCCGGTCATGATAAGGGTGGACGGTTCCTGCATTATGACGACAGCCAGATATTAAAATATCGGTGACCACCGGGCGCCAACCAATCTTAGATCTGTTTTGCTGATGATTGGGAAATTCAGTCCTGAGATCCCCCGAAACACAACGGCAGCGACAAGAGGCAGACTTACACAGGTTATGCGATTGACCGAAACCGTCCGGAGAATTGGCAATTGCTGGGATGAAGATGAAGATTTTCCAAACATCCTAAAGGGGGTCGGAAGCAAATAAGCACAAATTCAGAATTAAAAGAGTTAAAAGATGCTGACCTTAAAAGGATAATTTTCGGCTGGAGAATAAATATTTTTGTATCCTTGTATTATTGTATTCAAAGCGTGAGCCGGCCTTAACTATTAATTAATAGCGGTAAAAGTAGTACACTGGACTTATTTCAGTATTTTTAAGTGCTTTCAGACTGATTCACCTATATCAGTTATGACATTAGCCTTAATTACATAGTCATTATACTTTTTTGGCAGGTCAATTCCGGGTTAAATCCGGAAGGACTCTTTGAGGTACAAAAAGCATCCTGAACCTATGTAAATAGGGAAAGTTTTAATTTTTTAATTGTATTTTTTTTTTATCTTTAACACTATTAACTAACTAAATTTAAGTTTGAAAGAAATGAAAAAATTATTCTCAATCCTGGCCATGGCTGGGCTATTTGTAATAAGTACAAATACGGTAAGCGCAAAAGCGAATGCAATAGTTACAAACCTGTCCACAAGCCTGGTCTCCGCAACTGTTATGCTTCAGGATGAGGCGGCAGCAGCTCCCGCAGAATCTGATAAAGGATTTACTCAGGTCTTAAAGGAGCAATTTATCCAGGGGGGTGCCGGATTTATGGGAATTGTATTGCTTTGCTTAATATTGGGTCTGGCGGTTGCTATTGAAAGGATCATTTATCTGAACCTGGCAAGCACCAACACCACAAAATTAAAGCAGCAGGTTGAGGACGCGCTCGCATCAGGTGGTGTGGAAGCAGCTAAAGAAGTATGCCGCAACACCAAAGGTCCCGTGGCCTCTATTTATTATCAGGGACTGGACAGGGCAGGAGAGAGTATAGAATCTGCCGAAAAGGCAGTCGTTGCCTACGGTGGCGTTCAAATGGGGCAATTAGAAAAAAATGTCTCCTGGTTGTCACTTTTTATCGCTGTAGCACCCATGCTTGGGTTCATGGGAACGGTAATCGGTATGATCCAGGCCTTCCAGAAGATCAGTGCAGTTGGTAACCTGAGTGCATCGTTAATTGCCGGTGATATACAGGTTGCGTTATTGACTACAGTATTTGGTTTGATCGTGGCGATCATTCTTCAAATATTTTACAACTACATCATCGCAAAAATAGACAGTATTGTAAATGATATGGAGGATTCTTCCATCGTTTTGATCGATATGCTGGT
>JBGTMS010000087.1:0-2968 GCA_041743425.1 Zeaxanthinibacter sp.
AAAGCTACTAAAATTGGTCAGGGAAGCTGCTTCTAAATATGTTCACCATCATGATATGGAAGACATCTTTCTTGGAACTAAATATGTGGATGGAAAACCGACTTCAGAAATAAGTATCCGCTTCAACGTAAAAAAGAAAAAAGCAAGATCAGATCTTAAGCCAAGCCAAATTTTACCGAAAAGGCTTAAAGGTATCAAGACCGATGTGACAGACTTTAAGGCAGAAAATCATGCGAGAGTTGAAAATGCTTTTATGGAAGTTCGGCCTCTGTTCGGTGGTCTTCAAATTCAAAGTAGCCGATTTAGTGGTCCTCTGGAGTGGGGGACTTTGGGGTGCGCATTTCGAATTAATAATCGATGGTATGGGATCACCAATGCTCATGTATCATTTGGTGAATTATTACCAGGCGAATTTCCACCTGCTAATTTGCAAATGATTCAACCCAAAGTGAGAAACTTTGGAGAACCGGTGGGGAATATTACGAACGTCTTTGACTTAAACCTTGATTTTTCATTATTTACCATTAATGAACCTATAGATTCCAACCAAAGTATCAATGGTTTTGACGGAATCATCGAAGGGTTTACTAACCCGGACGCGCAGATGAATCTCTTTAAATACGGTGCGGCCACCGGTTTGACCTGCGGTAAGCTCGATGCGCAATCTGTATTAAATCAGCATCGAATTATTATCCGGTTCGACCCCAATGGTCCGAACGATTCCAAACGCATCTCGTTACCAGGCGATTCCGGGTCTATGTGGGTCACCCATAAAAATGCATCATCAGGAAATTTGCGCATGGTGGCGCTTCATTATGGCGGTAACGAGCAACACAACCTCGCTTATGCTTGTTTGTTTTCCTTCATATCAACATCCATTCGAAAAAAAATTCCTCAAGCCTAAATTTAGAATTATGAAACGCACACCATTTGTTTTTATTCTGCTCCTAAATTTGCAGTTGTTTGCCCAACTTGGCAATTACAATTCTAATGGAGTGGTCAAAATTGTTGGTCAGAGAACCAGCCTGGCGATAACAACTACCAATACAGAAGTTAAAACAGAAAATCAGGCAGCCACTTCATTGGTGGGTTCACTCCTGAGTCCGGTAGTTGATGTTTTCGTAAAGGGTGCGCAAGAAAAAGCGAAGCAGAATGTGGCAAAATTTCAATCTTCTTTTATTGTAAATGCATCCGGGTCCGAATTCTGGGCAGATGAAACACATGTCAACCTTCCTACACTTACAATTGAACGAAAAATAATTTTAAAAGGAGCTTCCTCAGAGACTGATGCGATGAAAATAACGTTGACACCCGAACTGTCACCGGACAAAACTGCATTCCGGTTGGTGGCAAAAACTCTCAATTTTTCCTATTCGGCGGCGAAAACAAAAGGTGATTTTGACTATATCGATATTAGTCTTGATATTAAGTTTAAAGCACTCATCGTCGACAAAACAAAATATGAATCAAAAGACCTGAGAGCTACTAATGTAACCATTACCATGGTGAAGGCTGGAGCGACTTCAATACCTAGCGGTACATTTCAAAGCGGATGGTTGCCTTTGCTTCCTATCCCTACACTTGAAATAGAGACTGATGTTACTGAAAAATCCACTGTTACTACTGAATCAAAAGGGACAAAAGAGGCTAAAACAGTTGACGATAAAATGGTAATAACAACGACCACTCTCAAGAAAAAAGCAAAAGATGTTCAGCGCCTTATCACAAAAGCTGGAAATTACGAGTTTGAAGTGTCCGTCAACCAATCAAATCCTTACAAATACAAAGCAGAGAATAAGCAGAAGTTGATTGAAGCATCTAGTGAAGGAACTACGACATTACTGAAAACTCTCATTGAAGCACTATTCAAAAAAGAAGAAAAAAAGGAAGAGGAACAATAGTTTCAAAATAGTTCCATTTTTTCTTGTGCATCGGGTGATTCAGCACCGGGAATATCTAATGGTGGTAGTTCCACGTAAGAATGTTCCTTCCACGTTTCATGCGAACTGAGGAAATCCATGGCCATTGTATAGTAGCTGATCTCTTCCCAAGGTAAATTGAAACTCGCAATCTCCGTGATCCGTTTATCGGCCAGCTTCCCGAACATCCATTCCCAGGCCAGGTCATTTGTCAGCATAGTTGGCATCCGGCTTTTGCTATTATTTATCTCGCTGGTCACTAAATTTCCGCTGGTAGTAGTGAGGGCGCAGGTATCAATTGTTTCACCCGTATCAGCGTCTGTCCATTCCTGCCATACCCCTGCTATCCAAAAATATTCTTTGTCTTTTTGACCCACCCGGTAAGGATATTTTTTTGCGGTCTTTAATGGTACGCCAGTTCTTTTATTTAACGGGAAGATATACCACCATTCATAATAGCCGCTGGAATAAAACCCCATTCCATCGGTACGATCTCAAAGTCCTCATTACCATTGATTGGTTTTAAAATTGCCGTCACTCCAAAATCAAAACCATTGATGACACCCCGGTCAATGAATTTATAACTGGCGACGAGTTTTTCTAAATGTTTCAGGCGGATATATTCCGTTCTTGTCACCTTCGTTCCATTGTAATAGCATATGAATCTTTTATTTAAATTGATTATGCCCTTTGTACGTTAACCGCATTCATACCTTTAGGTGAATCTTCCAAATCAAAAGACACTATATCCCCTTCACGTAACTCTTCGAAAGATATGCCTAACAATGCATTTGCATGAAAAAACAGATCTTTTGCTAATCCTTCTGTTGTAATAAACCCCCACAGTTTGTCTGAAAGTTTTTTAATGGTTCCGGTCATTGTGTTTTTTTATATTTATTATTCTATCAAAAGATCCAGTGAATCCCTTATTATATCCTGGTACTTTCCACCTGTTTTTTGATTTAACATTTTTACCATATCTGCAATATCCGCATATTCGATAAAGGTTTTTTCTTCCATGTTTATTTTTTTCATCCGGGCCGTGCTAT
>JBGTMS010000088.1:0-3501 GCA_041743425.1 Zeaxanthinibacter sp.
TTCAGATGACGGCACGGTAGTAGATGTGAATACAGTGAATGTAGAGGAGAATAACTCCCGGATCCCAATTCCTTACGTCCTCCCGCCTGGGGTTTTCAGGGAACAGCTCAACAATAACAATACCATTATAAGGCAAAACGAACAGTCCTTATCCTTTGTGGTGGAAAATCTGGCTCCGCGTGACTCCCGGGGTGTTTTTAAAAATGTAAACATTGATGTCCGTCAGTACAAACATATCAAGATGTTTATGCACGCTGAAGAAGTTATTAATTCGGACTACCTTGATGATGATACGCCCTTGGTGGGTATCCTGAGGATAGGAACGGACTTCTCAGAAAACTTTTATCAGATTGAAGTACCTCTCCAATTTACTTCTTATGGTTCGACCGATGCGGAATCTATCTGGCCGGATGTCAATGAACTGGATATCGCAATTGATGACCTGAATAAGGTTAAATCATTAGGGATTGCAAATCAGACCCTGAGCGCCATTAGTTTCTACGAAGTTATCGACGGAGAAGTCATTGCAGTTGATGAATTTGCTCCAAGATCGCCGGGAAGTTTGCGGATTGGGATCCGTGGGAATCCTTCCCTTGGAAGCATACGGAGCATGATGGTTGGGATCAAGAACGCGGATGATCTTCCCGCCCGGGGCGAGGTCTGGTTCAATGAATTACGCCTTGCAGGCCTGGATAATAACGGAGGCTGGGCCGCTATAGCAGCTATAGACGCCAACCTGGCAGATTTTGCAAATGTCTCAGCTACAGGAAGCAAATCTACATCAGGTTTTGGAGCCATAGATCAAATGCCCAATGAACGTGCCAGAGAAGATGCCATTTCCTATGACGTTGTCACCAATATGGAAGTGGGTCAGCTGTTTCCTACTCCCTGGAATCTCCAGGTTCCCTTTAATTACGGAATTTCCGAACAATTGATTACTCCGGAGTTCGACCCCGTTTATGATGACCTTAAACTCGAGGATCGCATTTCAGCAGCAGCCACCCAGGAAGAAGCAAATACCATTCTGGAACAGGCCGAAGATTATACAAAACGCACAAGTATTAACTTTATAGGGGTCAGAAAGGATCGCGGGGAAGAGGCCGAAGCCAATTTCTATGATGTTGAAAACTTTACCTTTAATTACTCCTATAATGAAACGGACCATCGCGATTTTGAAATAGCCAGTCTCCGGGATCAGAGTGTCAAAACGGGTTTTGTCTATAATCACAATTTTAAGCCGCTCACCCTTGAACCTTTTACGAAAAAGGATTCATTATTTACCGGAAAGTACTGGCAATGGCTTAAAGATCTGAATCTAAACGTTCTCCCTGCAAGTGTTTCAGTTCAATCGGATTTCGACAGAAAGTTTAACCAGCAGCGATTTCGTGATGTGCTTGAACCGGGGGTTGACCGACTGGAGCTCCCTCTGCTTCAACAACGCAACTACCTGTATAACTGGCAATACGCCTTGAATTATACCCTGACTAAATCCCTGCGGCTGAATCTAACAGCCTCCAACAATAATATTGTAAGGAATTATTACGACAGTACCACGGGGGATGATGAATTTCTTCTGGTGAACCAGGAATTGGGCCTGTGGGATGGTTTTTTTGACCTGGGAGAACCGAACCGGCATGCACAGGAAATGCAGATCAATTATGAGCTGCCTTTTAGTAAAATTCCGGCACTCGATTTTATAAACGCTCAGTATTCCTATACCAGTAATTTTGACTGGCAGAGGGGTGGGGATGCCATTCGTGAGGTGACCAACGAAAATATCAATACGGTACAAAATGCCAATACGCACAACATTACCGCTGCACTGAGCCTGCAAAGGTTATACGATCAGCTGGGCCTGAAAAGACAAATCGGAAATAGTCTGGAGGATTCAGAGCCTGTTCCGCTGGATAAGGCCGGAAATCCTCCCACAAGTTCCGGGAACGCACCAAAGAAACCCAAGGGACTTTTTAACATGGCGATAGATATTCTCACCATGGTAAAACGTCTGAATGTCAATTACAGCGAAAACAACGGCACAGTCCTCCCGGGCTATACCCAATCCATCGGTTTTATAGGAACCACCAGACCTACTTTCGGTTTTATCTTCGGAAGTCAGGCCGACGTTCGTTTTGATGCCGCCCGCAATGGGTGGCTCACCACCTTTCCTGAATTCAATGAACAGTTTATCAGAAGGACCAATAAGCAACTCAACTTCACTGCAACGGCGCAACCCGCGACAGACCTCACCATAGATCTCGTAGCAGACCGACAGTATTCAAGCAGCTTGCAGGAAAATTTTAAAGTGGAGTCAGGGGAGTATATACAGCAAACTCCCAATACCTATGGCAATTTCAGTATTTCCACCATGATGATAGGAACCGTTCTTGGTAACGGGGACGAAAACGGATCAGAGAATTTTGACACCTTTAAGGAAAACCGGATCATCATTGCCAATCGCGTTCAGACAGACCGGGGCAAACAGGATATTGGTCTTGATGAAGATGGATTTCCGGTGCGGTACGGGAAAACGAGTCAGGATGTGCTGCTGCCGGCTTTCTTTGCAGCTTATACGGGTCAGGATGCCGGCCGGGTGAACCTTGATGCCTTCAGAGATATCCCGATCCCGAACTGGAATGTCAAGTACACCGGTCTGATGCGAAACAAATGGTTCAGAAAGAAATTTCAGCGGTTCTCAATCAGTCATGGCTATCGCGCAGCCTACAGTATCAATTCGTTTCAATCCAATCTTGAACTTCAGAATACATCGGTAGATACAGAAACCCAGGATTTTCTGCCATCGGATATCATTAACAACGTGGTGCTGACAGATCAGTTCAATCCCCTGATGAGGGTCGATTTTGAGATGAAGGGTTCGATGAGTGTACTTGCTGAAGTCCGCACGGACAGGGCACTGTCACTTAGTTTTGATAATAATCTGTTAACCGAAATCAATGGAAAGGAATATACACTTGGACTGGGTTATCGGTTCAAAGATGTTCAGTTTGTGACAAATATCGGCGGAGAAAAACAACGTCTTAAGGGCGACCTCAACCTCAAAGCGGATGCCACGCTAAGAGATAACCTTACCATCATACGAAACCTTGATATTGATAATAACCAGATTACTTCCGGACAAAACCTTTTGTCATTGAAATTCACCGCGGATTATGCGCTGAACAAAAATCTGAATGTCCTTTTCTTTTATGATCATTCATTCTCCCAATTTGCGGTATCTACTGCTTTTCCACAAACTACAATCAACACCGGATTCACACTCCGATATAACTTCGGCAACTAAACCTGCACCCTATTCTTATCAATTTCAGATGACTTGGAAATCTGAAAGAAAAAGTTACAGATATATTTTGCAGCCCCCGGATTTATTTCGGTCGCATCAGGTTTAAGAATCATGGGTATAGCGGCTGAGATTACTGACATTTTGATCCGGGGAATGTTTGAAATAGATACAGGAATCCTTTACATTTGCCGGCAGAACATAAA
>JBGTMS010000089.1:0-1898 GCA_041743425.1 Zeaxanthinibacter sp.
CTTTAAACGCATTCGCTCAAGGTGAAGAAATAAAGTCGGCTAAAATCACTTTTGAGATCAAGAATTTAGGAATAACGGTTGATGGGTCATTTAATGAATTTACGGGTGATATCCGTTTCGACCCTAAAGATCCTTCAAAGAGTCAGCTTCGTGCGTCGGTGTCTGTCGCCTCTATTGATACCGACAACAAGATGCGAGACCGCGATTTGCAAGACAAAAAATATTTTTACACGGAAAAATATCCACGCATAAAGATAGAGTCAACACGCATAAAATCGTTGGGAAAGGACCAGTATAGCGGAATATTCAATCTGACAATTCGGGATGTTACAAAGGAAATTGAAATACCATTTGTAGTTAAACAAAGCGGAGAGCTAAGGACCTTCACAGGAAACTTTATGATAGACCGCCGGGATTACGGAGTAGGAGGGAGCAGTTTTATTCTTTCCGATGATGTCCACGTTTTTATTGAGGTGGCATCGATAAAGAAATGAAACGAGTGTTAGCGTGTTTTTAAGATGTTGAGAATATCTGAAAAGTTATTTGAACTATTAACTTTCAACGTAAAATGAAAATACATCGAAACCGTAGACATCCTTTGTGTGTAATTTTTATCTTGTTCGGGGTTCTTCATTCATTACATACAACCGCACAGATCGGCTTATTGCGCGAAAGGATTGAAAAAATAGTAGTTCGTGAAGCTGCAACGGTTGGTGTTGGAATTATGGACCTTGAAACCGGTGATACTATTGTCATTAACGGACAAAAGAAATTTCCAATGCAAAGCGTATATAAGTTTCCACTTGGGATGGCTGTCCTGAAACAAGTTGATGAAGGAAAACTTTCGATGGATCAAATGATATATTTGGAAAAAGGAGACCTGCTACCCAATGCATGGAGTCCTTTGAGTAAAAAATATCCTGACGGAAATGTTGACGTTACGTTACGTGAAGTTTTGTCGCTAACGGTTTCACTAAGCGATAATAGTGGATGTGATATCCTGTTTCGGTTATTGGGAGGACCAAATGTTGTGAATTCATATATCCATGGATTAGGGGTTGATGAAATTGCAATTGTTTCTACTGAAGAGGAGATGCATCTTGACTGGAATATCCAGTTTAAAAATTCGTCTACTCCGTCAGCGATGTTGCAATTGCTTGAAATATTTTACAGGGGCAAAGCGCTCTCAAAAGAAAGCACTGATTTTTTATGGAAGGCAATGGCGGAGACTACTACTGGGCCGCGTAGAATAAAAGGATTATTACCTTCTGGTACGATAGTCGCTCACAAGACTGGATCTTCGGGCCCTAATAAGGATGGTTTGATTGCTGCAAACAACGATGTTGGAATTGTAACACTTCCGAATGGAAAACACGTTGCCATTGTTGTGTTTGTTTCCAATTCGACTAACGATGAAAAAGGAATGGAAAACACAATAGCAGAGATCAGTAAGACTGCATGGGATTATTTTACGGGTAGCAAGTAGCAGTGAATTAAGAATAATGAATGCTGCTGGTATCACCCTTATTCCAATAAAGGAAAGACTCGAAGACAATAGCGAGTTTATGAAGTACCCGGAGTGTATGGAGGGCCTTGAACTGTCTGTATTGTACTACATCAGGGTTGGATATCGACTTCCATGGATTGGGTACTTTGTGAAGATGAACAATCAGTATGTGGGAAGCGCTGGATTTAAAGGAATGCCAATCGACGGTAAGGTGGAAATTGCTTACAGTACCTTTCCGGCTTTTCAAAAAATGGGTATTGGAACAGAAATGTGCCGGCAACTGGTTGCGCTGGCGCATGCGACTGATCCCGCGGTTAGCATTATGGCGCGGACGCTAATGGAGGAAAATTACTCGACAAAAATACTTCGGAAAAATAATTTTGTATGCAAC
>JBGTMS010000090.1:0-2338 GCA_041743425.1 Zeaxanthinibacter sp.
ATCCTGGGAGATGATGAGGCGTATGCCTTCAAAATTGCAGAAGAATTTGAATCTCAAACCGGCCGCGTAGTTTCCATTGGGGCCGTTCATTCTACCCTCAGCCGCCTGGAAGACAAAGGCTTTTTAACCTCAGAAATGGGCAAAGCCACCGCCGAAAGGGGAGGGCGGAGAAAGCGCATCTATACCATCACAGCCTATGGCAGGAGAGCACTTGAAATTTCAAGGGATTTCAAAATGTCGTTGTGGCGGCAGTTTCCGGCTTTTGGTACTAATTTGTCTGAATCAGGATTGACAGGATTTTAGGATTAGCAGAATGAAACTGAAATGAAAAATAAGATGATTTTCAAAATAGTTGGAACCACTCCTAAGCAGGAAGCAAACTACATATGCTGCAAGTAAAAATCCTGTAAATCCAGGCTATCCAGCAAATCCAGATTCAGACAACTATGCGCAACAAACCACCTAATATCGCCCAAAAGATTCTCCTTCGCTTTCTCCGGCACGACCTGGCCGAAGAAGTACAAGGCGACCTGGACGAGCAATTTTATGCAAAGCTGGAAGAAAGCTCTGTTTTTCGGGCCAAACTCAATTATTGGTATCAGGTATTCAACTACCTCCGCCCTTTTGCGATCAGAAAATCAGGATTAACCTACTTAAATCATAACGCTATGTTTCAAAGTTATTTCAAGATTGGCTGGAGGAATTTATCCCGGCAAAAAATGTACTCCTCGATCAAGATAGGAGGATTTGCGATAGGCATTGCTGCCTGCTTGTTGATTGCTTTGTTCATTCATCAGGAACTTAGCTATGACCGGCATTTTCTGAATGGCGACCGGATATACAGAGTGTTCCGTGAATCCAGTTTTAATGGAGAAATGGGCAGGGGTGCATTCTTTCCTTCTCCATTTGCAGCTACTTTGCAGGAAGATTACCCCGAAATTGAACTGGCAGGAAGCTACAATCAGGTACCCATATTTGGAGCAGGCAGCAATGAGGTAAGACGTGCGGACAAGCCTGAGAGCAGCCATGAAGATAATCTGATCTTTGCTGATCAATCGCTCCTCAACATATTTCAGGTGCCCTTCATCTATGGCAATCCGGCAAATGCCCTCAGTGAACCCAATACCATTGCCATCACAAAAAGCAAGGCGGATAAATATTTTCCTGATGAAGATCCTCTTGGAAAAATCCTTATCCTCAATAACGATCCATCAAAACAATATACAGTGACCGGTGTGATCCCCGATTTTCCTGTCACTTCTCATTTCCGTTATGATTTTTTGCTTTCTCTCGCCGACAAGGAATTCTACCCCGGAGAAATGACAAACTGGCGAAACGATAATTATCTCACGTATATATTGGTCCGGGAGGGAACGGATGTGGCTGCCCTCGAACAAAAACTATCAGCCATGATAGAGCATTACTTTTTACCCCCACGCATCGAAGCGGGACAGGCTGAAGATATAGCCTGGGTGAAAAGTATGAGATTCGGATTGCAGCCTCTTCAGGATCTTTATCTTAATGTTGATGAAGTCAGCGACAACCTAAGTCATGGTGATATTCAATATATTTGGTTATTTGGCGGCATCGCCATCGTCATTCTGCTGATTGCATGCGTGAACTTCATTAACTTGTCTACGGCCAGGTCTGCGAATCGGGCCAAAGAGGTTGGCATACGAAAAGTAGTAGGCTCTCAGCGTGGCAGTTTGGTTAAACAATTTCTTACAGAATCCTTCATTTTCAGCTTTTTTTCTTTTGCTGTCGGAGTGGTGCTTGCCTTCTTTCTACTTCCTTATTTCAACCTATTATTTGCAAAATCTTTGGTTTTCCCCTGGAATGAATGGTGGTGGATATCCGGACTGATTGCTGGTCCACTATTGACAGGCCTCATTGCTGGCTTTTATCCTGCTTTTTATTTATCCTCATTCCAACCGCTCAAGGTGCTGAAAGGCAATGTAAGCCAAGGCAGTAAAACTTCGTCTATGCGGAATGCCCTGGTGGTTTTTCAATTCACTATTTCCATCATACTGATCGTGAGTACATTAATCATTGACCGGCAAATGTACTATATCCTTAACAAGAAACTGGGATTTGACAAAGACCAGGTCCTCCTCCTGCAAGGGACACACACGCTTGCCAACAAGATCAGTACCTTTAAGAATGAACTACTCCAGTTGCCGCATGTATCTTCAGCATCCATCACCGGATACCTTCCGGTTGAAGGAGAAGGGGTCAATCGTAACAATGGAGGATGGACAAAAGAAGGCATGAACCCGGAAGATGCTGTGAGCGGTCAGCAGTGGTCGGTGGATCCGGATTATGTAAAAACCATGGGATT
>JBGTMS010000091.1:0-19025 GCA_041743425.1 Zeaxanthinibacter sp.
CGACTGGGATGAGATTACGCAGGAACTGAGGGAGAAAATTCGGGATTATATTGCGGGTGGAAGTGAGATAGTTTCCGATGAGAGTGAGGGGCTTCTTAAAAAAAAGAATATTCTTCAGCCCCAGACTGAGTCGATGGATGATACTTCCAGGGAGATTATTGCCATCCTTGAAGAGTATGTTAAACCTGCCGTAGCCAGCGATGGTGGCAATATTCTTTTTCAGTCCTATGAAGCTGAGAGCAGAACCGTGAATGTGATATTACAGGGGGCATGCAGTGGTTGTCCTTCCTCTACCTTCACCTTGAAAAATGGTATAGAAACGATGCTGAAGGAAATGATGGGAGATAAAGTTCAGGAAGTCGTAGCACTTAATGGCTAGGCTCCTTTCTTTGGACATATGACAGAAATTCGTTACATTAAGTGAAATTTAAAAAAACACTATTATGAAAGTTTTAAAGGTGATTGAAATACTGGCAAATTCTGATACCAGCTGGGAGGATGCTGCACAGAATGCCGTCGCCCAGGCCGCTAAATCGGTAAAGAATATCAAGTCCGTATATGTTCGAGAACAGAGTGCCACAGTTTCAAACGGTGTCATTGACAACTACAGGGTGAATGTCAAAATCACCTTTGAAGTCAATTAAACATCTCAACATTATCCTATAAAGCGCCGCTGGCGCTTTTTTTTATTTCCGGGCTGACCGTATCTTTGAATATGCCCGGAGCTATTCCTGTAGTTGTTTTGATGCTTTTAGTCATGAGTGGCTGCAACGAAAATACCAAACCTATGTCCCACAAATACACCAATGCCCTTATTGATGAAACCAGTCCTTATCTGTTACAACATGCTCACAATCCAGTAAATTGGGAGGCCTGGAATACGGAAGTATTGGAGAGGGCCCGAAAAGAAAACAAATTGCTGCTGGTGAGTATCGGATATGCCGCCTGTCATTGGTGCCACGTTATGGAAGCCGAATGTTTTGAGGATGAAGAAGTGGCAAAAATCATGAATCAACATTTCATCAATATTAAGGTAGACCGGGAAGAGCGACCGGATGTCGACCAGATTTATATGGATGCGCTTCAGATGATGACCGGAAGCGGGGGATGGCCTTTAAATATTGTGGCCATGCCGGACGGCCGTCCATTCTGGGGTGCGACCTATGTAAAGAAAGACGAGTGGATGCGGGTATTGCAGGAGTTAAACCAACTTTACGCTTCCAGTCCGGAAAAAGTGAGAGCGTATGCCGAAAAGATGGAGGAAGGGATTAAGGCCATTAATCTGGTAGAATTAAATTCAGAAAAAAAAGTTCTTTCCTCTGAGGATTTAAGACGGATCCTGAAGAACTGGAGCGGTTATTTTGATACCACCATGGGTGGATATACACGCGCCCCAAAATTCATGATGCCTGCTAATCTTGATTATTTCCTTCATTTTGCCACTATTAACGCCGATAAAGAGCTGTTGGATTATGTAAATACCACGCTGACTAAAATGGCGTATGGAGGCATCTATGATCAGTTGGGAGGAGGATTTTCACGTTACTCAATAGATGCTAAATGGCATGTCCCCCATTTTGAAAAGATGCTGTATGACAACGGACAGCTCATCAGTCTTTATGCAAAAGCGTATGCTGTAACCGGTAGGGAACTTTACAGAAAGGTTGTGGAGGCATCCATTAACTTCGTCACTTCTGAACTTATGCATGAAAGTGCCGGTTTTTATTCTTCCCTTGATGCTGACAGCCAGAATAAGAGAGGGATACTCGAGGAAGGGGCGTATTATGTCTGGGAGAAAGAAGAACTTCAGCAATTGCTCGGCACCCGCTTTGACCTTTTTAGGGATTATTACAATATCAACAGCTATGGCCACTGGGAAGAAGGGAAGTATGTCCTAATCCGGCGCGATTCGGACAGAGATTTTGCGGAACAACATGGAGTGACAGAAGCACACTTGAACACCTTGCTCATGGAGGCCAGTAAAATTTTACTGGAAAAACGCCGGCTAAGGTCCCGGCCACGTCTTGACGATAAGATGCTGACATCCTGGAACGGCCTGATGCTTTCCGGACTGGTGGATGCATACAGATACCTGGGAAATGAAGATTACCTGCGTCTGGCAATCAATAATGGCAGGTTTATCAGAGAACACCTGATCGGGAAGGATGGAAATATGTTTCACAGCTACAAAAATGGCAAAAGGACCATCCCCGGATACCTCGAGGATTATGCCTCTGTGGCTGAGGCCTTCCTTGGCCTGTACGAAGTATCGCAGGATGAAGCCTGGCTGATGGCTTCAAAAAAGTTGCTGGATTATTGCATTTTAAATTTCCGGGATTCCAGGTCAGGCTTGTTTTACTTTACTTCCATGAACGAAGAATTCCTCATTCGCAGGACCATTGACACGGCTGATAATGTCATTCCTTCCTCAAATTCGATTATGGCAAAAACCTTGTGGAAAATGTCCGGATTTTTCCCGGATGCCGGATACGAAGACATCGCCGAACAGATGTTATATACCATGCAGTCTGACTTTTTTGAAAATGCATCCAATCATGCCAACTGGCAACACCTGGCTTTGTACCTCCAGCACCCATTTTACGAAATTGCAATAGTTGGTGAGCGCTATCAGAAGGTTGCCCGCGAAATCCTGCCAAATTATTTGCCTAATAGCATCATTGCT
Organism: Zeaxanthinibacter sp.; assembly: GCA_041743425.1. GTDB lineage: Bacteria > Bacteroidota > Bacteroidia > Flavobacteriales > Flavobacteriaceae > JTS-RE37. The sequence continues at coordinate 2,684 of JBGTMS010000091.1, forward strand.
GCTTCAGATAAAAACAGTGCTTTACCACTGCTTCGGAGCCGCTACGCGAAGGACCTTACCCAAATTTATGTCTGCCGGCAGGGCTCCTGTCAACTCCCTGTTACAGATCCTGCTGTCGCCCTGGCACAGCTCAGGGGAGAGCATGCGCCGGATACCCTTCACTAGTTTCGCTTTAAGAACTTGACTAAGACTGATATTTTGCGTTTTTTTGCAACGCAAACCTATACTCATGGAAGAATTCAGTAATTATCAGGAACATTTTGATCAGGCCGTCACCTGGCTTTGGGCTGTGATCCCGAATGTTGTCATGGCCCTTATCATCCTTTTTTTTGGGTTATGGCTGATCAAAGTTATAAATGGACTTATCCGGAAATTTTTTCTCAGAAGAGAATATGATCTTGCATTAGAAAGCTTTCTTCAAAGTTTTATAAGTATCGCATTAAAGGTTTTGCTTTTCGTTCTGGTAGTGACCCAATTGGGCGTCAAATCATCTTCCCTGGTAGCCATGATAGGGGCCGCTGGTCTGGCAATCGGTCTCGCACTTCAGGGATCGCTCGCCAATTTCGCCGGAGGGGTGCTTATTTTACTTTTTAAACCCTTCAAGGTAGGCGATTTTATTTCGGCTCAGGGCGTAGATGGTACTGTAAAAGAAATTACCATCTTCACCACCAAACTGACAACCTTCGGCAACCAGATCGCCATCATCCCAAACGGGCAATTATCAAACAATAACATCATCAATTACAATGAAGAGCCTGTGAGGCGGGATAAAATTGATGTCGGTATAGGATATGGTTCCAATATCAAAAAGGCCAAGGATATTTTACTGGAAATTTGCAGCCAGAATGAGAAAATATTAAAGGAACCGCTCCCAGAAGTCTATGTAGGGGAACTTGGAGACAGTTCGGTCAATCTCACCCTGCGTTTCTGGGCAACAAATGAGGATTTCTGGGCCGCTCATTTTTATGTGATAGAGGAACTCAAACAACGATTTGATGATTCCGAAATTGAGATCCCCTTTCCGCAACGCGTTATACATCAGACAATAAAGCCCTGATTATATCCGGAAAATTTCGTAGCTTTTAGGAAAAATTACGGGGTATTATGAAATTTTTCATTCATATCGTATTGTTGTTCGGATATTGCGTTTATGGTCAGCGGGAACCCAGCCCGGGCTATCTTGGCCAGATTGGAATTATCTTTGAAGATGTTCCCATTGAGGGCAGTCCTTACTTCGATGATATGTATAAGGCTGGAACAACCACCGTGAATGGGAAGGAAGTCCGACTACTCATGCGGTACAATGCCTTAAATGACCAGATAGAACTCAAAGATGTCCGGCAGAAAGAGTTTAACCTGCTAAAACGAAAAGATCTCAGTGCAGACTTTGGTGGCAGGAAATACAGGCTGATGTCTTACACAGATAATTTCAAGCTAAAAGAAGGATACTTCATTGCACTGAATGAAGGTAGGGCTGTTTTGTTATATAAGCCTAAGAAGGAATTTGTTCAGGCACGTCTTCCTGAAAATGGATATGACTCCTATAAACCACCCGTCTATCAGGATGTGTCGGGATACTATATGAAAATAGAAGGTGGAGATCTCGCCCCCATTCGTTTGGGTAAAGGGCCCGTTCTGAAAAAACTAAATGACCGATCCGGCAGACTGAAACAATTCATTAGAGAAAATCAACTGGACCTTAGCTCGGAAATGGCGGTGATCCAGTTACTGGACCATTTTAATGAGGTGTATTGATCAACTATTTTTAGGGGTTGATATTATAAAGTCCTTTAAGTAGGCTGGTTCAAAATAGGCGAGATCCTCAAATTGTTCCCTTGTATATTTATCATGAGAAATCCGGCTCATCTCCTGTGCGGAAGGAACTGGTAGAGGAAGATAACTCACATTGGGGTGATCCAGCAGTCCTTCGCATTTTAATGCCCCATTGCCAACAAAGCACACCACATTATTTTCTATATATTGCCTGAAGGCATTCTGGTCGATAATTTCCGCTTTTGTGGCTCTCAGATGGTTATAATGCATGTCAAATACTGCGGAATACACTTCCATCCGTCGGGCATCGAGCAGTGGGATGATCAGCCCTGCTTTTACAGATATTTGCCGCGCAAGTATGGTAAGGGTGGGGATTGCAATCAGCGGAATATCCAGGGCGAAACATAATCCTTTTGCGGCGGAAGTTCCTATCCTGAGTCCGGTATAAGACCCGGGACCGGCACTGACAGCGACCGCATTAAGTGAAGCGGGAGATTCGCTCCCCTCACTCAATACATCCGAGATAAATTGATGAAGTTGTTCCGAATGTGAGTATTCGACGGAATTTTGTTGTTTTAAGGCAAGTGTTTCCCCGTCTCTCGCAAGACTCACAGAGCAATTGGTAGTTGCAGTTTCAAGGTTTAAAATTAAAGCCATAGGCTTCAAAAATACAAAAATGAAAGCCTTAAGAAATTACGGAGAGCACCTATTTCTTATCTTTACTATACGCCATGTGTTAGTTCAGGACCACCGGTATACCAAAATAAAATTCAAGAATTTTAAGGCGGAAAATATAGTCGTATTTGGTCCTAATCACATCTGCCTCTGCATTGTCTACTCTGGCCTGGGCCTGGCTGTAATCAAAAGCATTCATCAGTCCCTGGTCATAGCGTACTTTCGAATAGTCATAAGCCAACCTTCTGGCTTCTAAGGTTTTCTGAGCGGCATCATACGCTTTAGAAAAGCTTTTCACATCAACATAGGCCTGATTGATGAGTGTTTCCAGATCCAGTTTGGTCTGTTCCAGTTGCAATTGGGCCTTTTCTACATCAATAAGGGATCGTTTGATGTTATTTCTGACGCTAAATCCATTAAAAACAGGAATATTCAATTGTGCCCCGTAGGATATTCCGTCATTGATCCACAACTGATCCTTAAAGCCGATCTTTTCACCGGTAAGGGCGTTTCTAGTCTGATCAGAAAACCTGGTATTGTAATTAAAGAAGGCTCCAAAGGTAGGATATATGGCACCCCGGGCAATATCCAGATCTTTATTCGCCAGGTCAACACCGGCCTCAGAAAACTTGATATCATTCCTGAAAGACATGGCTTTCTCAAAAATAGTTTTTGGAGAATTACTCAGGATGTCAGAAGGTGGAATCTCAAATTCCTCTTCAGAAATATCAAAGTTCTCATAATCTGTGATCTGGAGTAATTGGGCAAGATTGATCCTGGAGATCAGAACCGCATTCTCTGTGTTTACAATCTGTTGTTCCTGATTGGCAGCAGTGGCCTCGATCTCCAGAAGGTCGCCTCTGGCAACAACGCCGGACTCGACCAGTTCCCCGGTTCGTTTTATGTCTTGCTCTGAAATGGCGTATTGTGCTTTAAAAACTTTCAGAGATTCCTTATTGGATAATATATTGAGGTAGGCATTGGCTACATTGAGCCGGATATCATCAACAAGGTCGTCAAGACGATATTGATTGGCAATTGCGTTTAATTTGGCCCGTCTCAGGGTATTGATATTGCGCATCCCATCAAATAAGTTGACGAAAGATGTCAGGTCACTGGAAGCAGAAAAAATAGTTGCCGACAACAGATTATTTGTGGTGGGATCCAGAACAAGCCCAGTGTTACCGGAAGTTCGCATCTGTACGTTTAAATCGGGCAGCATATTGCCTACGGCATCTGAATGCTCGATCTTTATTCTTTCGAGGTCCAGTTCATACTGAGCGATAGTCAGGTTATTATCTACCGCGTAGTTCACGCATTCTTCAAGTGTCCATTTTTTTTCCTGTGCTGCAATGAGGCCCACGGAAAAAAAACATATAAGAGTGATTTTAAAAGTCATTCGTCTTTTTTTGATTACTGGTTGCACGCTTTCAGTTTTTTGACTTTAGGCTATTATTCCGCGTCTTCTTCATCCTCTTCCTCAGTTCCTTTCTTTATAGGTTCGGTCTTGTTCCATACCTTTACCTCATCCTTCTCTGTGAGACCTGAGACGATTTCTACATTTACTCCGTCCGAGATGCCAATTTCCACATCTTTTCTTTCAAACTTCTGATCCCCCACCGATATCTCGACAAAAGGCTTATCCGTGGCCTTGTCAAACTGAAGTAAGGCTTCCGGAATGACCAGAATGCTATCTTTCCTTTCCAAAACTAGAGAGGCGTTCGCACTGTACCCGGCGCGGATCATAAAGGTGGAATCAACTTCAACATCTCCTTCAATTCTGAACTGTACCGCTCCAGACTCTTCCACCCCTTTCGGAGCAATAAACTTTAATTTCGCATTGAAGTCCTTATTTTCGATCGCTCCCAGGCTGATCTTCAATGGCATTCCCAGCTTTAGTTTTCCAACTTCACCTTCATCGACCTGTCCTTCAAAAATCATCTTTCCAAGGTCGGCAATAGAGGCGATGGTGGTACCATCATTAAAGTTATTACTCTGTATTACCTGATCACCCTCCTCTACAGGAATTTCCAGGATGGTGCCGGTTACTGTGGCTCTGATGTTGGTATTTGCGCTGGAAGAGCCGCCTGCGGAACCCCGGCGAATGATTTGGTAATCTGCCTGTGCATTCTGTAATTCCTGACGGGCCTGATCATACTGAAGTTGCAATGTATTAAAATTCTGACTGGAAATTACCCCTTTATCAAATAGCGCTTTGTTCCGGTCATATTCTATTTTAGTATTGCTGCTGGCGATTTCCGCTGTCCTTACCCTTCCCTGTGCCTGATTCATTGATTGCTCATTGGGCACTACTTTGATTCGGGCCAAAAGATCTCCCGCGCTTACTTTATCGCCTTCGGCAAGAAATATTTTTTCTATAATCCCTGAAATTTGTGGTTTAATTTCAACCTCATCCTCAGGTATAACTTTTCCCGTGGCGACGGTTTTCATTTCAATAGTGGCTATAAATGGTTTTTTCGTTTCATAGGTAATGGCTCCTCTGCTGTTGGATTTCACAAAGAATGCAGCGGCCCATAAGGCTCCCACTACCACAAGGCCTATTAGGACATATTTTACTATTTTGTTCATTGGATTGTTGTTGAATTGTTCACTGTTGGTTTTATTCTTCTCTGAGAGCATCTATTGGTTTGATACTTACCGCCCTTTGTGCCGGAATGAGCCCTATGAGGGTTCCAAGGATGACCATGATTCCCAGTGCGCCCAGAACGTAGGGAATAGGGACAGTCGCATTTGCATACGGAAAATCGATCCCTTCTGTAAGCTGATTGATCAGTTGAAGCAATCCTGCCCCGAGGATGATTCCAAGGACTCCTGCAACCATAGTGAGAAATACGGATTCCAGGATGATCTGCGAGCGTACCTCCTTAGGGGTGGCACCCAGCGCCCTGCGTATGCCCAATTCTTTGGTACGTTCCTTTACGGATATCAAAAGGACATTGCCGATCCCGATCACCCCTGCGATAATGGTTGCAAGACCCACAATGAGTGACAAAAAGGTAATTCCTTTGGCAAATCCCATGATCCTGTTAAATATCTCTCCAAGATTGAAGGATCCGAAGGCTCTGTCATCTTCAGGGTGTACCTGATGTATGGCCTTAAGTACGGATTTAACATCCTTTTCCACCTGCATGACATCGGCGTCATCAAATGCAGCGATTGAGAACCAGCCCACATCATCTCCGGTATTGTACAATTTCTTGTAGGTAGAAAAGGGAATAAAAATATCTCCATCCGATTCAAACCCTCCTCCCGGTACAAATTTGTGCACTCCAACCACCTGAAAATAAATATTGTCAATCCGAATATAACCCCCGATGGGATCTTCATCTTTATCAAATAATTCTGTTTGTGTGCGTTCCCCGATAACACAAATTTTTCTGGCCTGGTCAATATCCTCATCATTGATGAATCTGCCATTATCGTAAATCTTCTTCGTGGCTATCTGTGTATAGACCGGGAAATCACCATAGACCGTAAAGTTTCCGGATTTATCCCCCCTTACAATGGCTCCCGGCGCATCTCCGAATACGCCTCTGACATTTCTCGGTGCAATGAATTGTATTTCAGGGATCCTGTTCTGCAGGACGGTGGCATCCCCTAATTTCAACTGCAATTGCCTTCCGATTTTATACCCTTCATACGGCATGCTGGTAGATTGCGCCCATGCGAACATACTGTTCATGGCAACGGTTTCAAAAGCTTTTTCAAAACCATTGTCCATTCCTTTTGCTGCCCCGGCAAGAGCTATGTAAATAAAGATTCCCCATAACACGCCAACCACCGTAATCACCGTTCGGACTTTATTCTTTCCAATAGAACCAAAAATTTCCTGCCAGGTGTTTCTGTCAAAAATAAATCGCATCTTATTCGTCTCTTAAGGCAACAATTGGTTTGATACTTGCGGCGCGCCTGGCGGGAACATAACCGGCCACGGCCCCAAATAAAATTAACACCACGGTGGCAAAAATGGCCGTTCCGGTATTGATGTAGGGGTTGGTAATAAAATAATCCTTTAACTTTTCACCCAGAGAACTTAAAAGGGCAACCCCAATCATCATCCCTATAAATCCCGAAACCGTGGTGATAAAAACGGATTCCAGTAAAATGGTTACGATTACGGATTTAGGCGTCGCTCCCAAGGCCTTTCTGATCCCAATCTCTTTGGTTCGCTCCTTTACGGTAAAAACCATAATATTACTGATTCCGATAATGCCCGCTATGATAGTGCCGAAGGCAACAAAAGCAACGATCATCTGCAATACCCCGGCAAATTGCTGGTTCTGCTTTAAGGCATCGGCGACATTCCTGATATAAATCCCATTCTGATCCTCGGGGTTGATAAATTTTTTCTCCTTCAGAAAGCGTTCCAGACTATTGGCAAATGCCATGGCCCCTGTGTATCCCAATTCGGGCTTAAATGCCACCACCAGTTCGTCAACTTTATCCGTATTCTTTTCTATAAGTTGTCTGGTAGTATAGGGAAGGTAAATAAGACGTTCCTCATTGTCCCCGCCCTCGTCCTGGAAAACACCGATTACCCTAAATGCACTTCCGCCTATATCAATAAATTGGCCAATTCCATTTTTGTTTCCAAAAAGATCCTGTTCTACCAGTCTGCCTATAACTGCGTTCTTTGTATTTTTTTTGACATCTTCCAGGTTCAGATAGCGACCTCTCATAATGACAGTCTTCTCTGCAAACTGGTGACCCCAATCCACACCCCGTGTGGTATAATTATTGGACTCTTCTTTGTATTTTACCAGGTTGGATCGCGTGATCCTCGGGCTGGCGTAGTCAAGGAACATGGCGAAATTTTTTTTAATATCTGCCAGATCGCTATTCTCAAATTCTATTTGTCGGGCAGATTTATATCCCTTGTAAGGAATGGTCGTCCTGCCAGGAAACATATAAATAACATTGTTGGCGTCATCTGCAAAAAATTCATTGAACGTATTGACCAGCCCGTTGCCAAACCCGTACAAGGCAACAAAAATCAGAATTCCCAAAGCGACGGTAAATCCGGAAAGAAATGTCCGCAGCTTATTCTTCTGAATCGTCTCAAATATTTCCTTCCAGGTATCTCTACTGAACATGTGCCAATGCTCTTACTTGCTTGATCTTTTTGTCCTCCACAATAACCCCGTCCTTGAGGTGTACGATGCGTTTACACATATGTGCAATATCTATTTCATGAGTTACCACCAGAATCGTATTTCCCGCGTCATTGATCTTCTGAATCAGGTCCATCACTTCCGTTGAGGTTTTGCTGTCCAGAGCCCCTGTGGGTTCATCAGCAAGCAATACTTTAGGTTCAGAGGCCAAAGCCCTGGCAATTGCCACACGTTGTTTTTGTCCCCCGGACAACTCATTGGGCAGATGCTCAGCCCAATCCTTTAATCCCACCTGCTCCAGATATTTCATGGCCTTCTCAATGCGTTCTTTTCTTGGCATTCGCTGATAATAAAGCGGTAAAGCAACGTTTTCCATCGCATTTTTATAGTTGATCAGATTGAACGACTGAAAGACAAATCCCAGGAACTTATTCCGATATCGGGCCGCTTTGGTCTCGCTTAAATTCTTAATGGGAACGCCGTCTAACGTGTATTCTCCGGAGTCAGCTTCATCCAGCATTCCCAGAATATTCAGCAATGTAGATTTTCCTGAACCTGAAGACCCCATAATTGCCACAAGTTCCCCAGCCTGAGCTGAAAAGTTGATTCCTTTTAAAACATGCAGGGAGTTGCTCCCGATGGTATAGGATTTGTGAAGCGCTTTAATTTCAATCATGGTTAGGTGTTTACTTGCCCAGGGTCATTCAGGTAATAAGACAGGCAAGATGTTAAAATGTTACAAGAAGTTTTCAATATTTTATGTTAAAATCGCTCAGCCTCCCACTTCACCGACCTGAACCTGGTTCCATACTTTAACAGCGTCATCCGCCTTAATCCCAGATTTAATTTCCACATAAATCCCGTCACTGATTCCTAGTTCCACTTCCCTTCTTTCAAATTGCTGAGGGCCTGTCGCAATTTCAACATAAGGTTTTTTCGTTGTTGGATCAAATTGGATCAGGGCCTCTTTTATGGCGAGAACACCATCTGCCCTTCCTAAGATTATCGAAGCATTGGCACTTAATCCGGCTCGGATAAAAGTGGTATCCTGCTTCTTTAAAGTACCTTTGATCTCGAACTGGATCGCTCCGTTTTCTGCATTTCCCTTTGGTGCAATATAATCGAGAATTGCATCAAATGTCTTGTTCTCAATAGCACCAACAGTGATCTCAAGGGGCAGGTCCTCTGAAATTTTACCCACCTCCGACTCATCCACCTTGCCCTCAAAGATCATTTTATTTACATCTGCAATTGACGCAATAGTGGTACCTTCATTAAAAGTGTTGCTTTCAATTACCTGATTGCCCACCTCAACAGGAACTTCCAATACCATTCCGCTCACAGTGGATCTGATCAGGGTATTCGCGGCATTTCCATATCCCGATGTTGTACCGGTTTTGACGATATCATAGCGTTTATTAGCCGCATTAAAAGACTGTTTAGCCTGATCATAGCTTAACTTACTTTGCTCAAGATTCACCTGCGAAATCACACCTTTATCGAAAAGGCTTTTCTGTCTCAGATAATTTCGTTGCTGATCGTCTAAGGCAATCTTGCTCTCATCAATGGAGTTTCTCGCATCATTCAGCGCATTCATGTTGGGTACCACTTTAATTTTTGCCAGCAAATCACCAGACTTAACAAAATCGCCTCCAATTACATAAATTTCCTCAATGACTCCCGAAATGTTCGGTTTTATCAATACTTCTTCCAGGGGTAGAATACTCCCCGTTGCCACTGCTTTCTTAATAATAGTTTGGGTAGAAGGTTTTTCAGTCTCATACACTATAGGATCTTCCGCATTCTTCTGATACAAATAATACATCGCAGCCCCGAAAGTGAGGACAATTAAAAGTAAAATAACAATGGTTACTGTTTTCTTCATTAGAATAGATTCTTATGCAGGTTTAATAAAATTTCCAAAATCTTCCCTCTCCGGGTACAGCGGTAAAGCAGTGTGATAACATTCGCAATCCTCATACAACCCACTTCCCCTGCCGATGTGCATTATTCCGTTCTCAGGGCATCTATTGGCTTCACACGAATCGCACTCTGGGCAGGAATAAATCCAGCCAGGAGACCTGAAATCATCAGGATGATCAACGCCCCTGTGACTACACCAAGGCTTACACTGGGATTAATAAACATATCGACCGGACCATTGGCATCAAGCAATGCATTCACCACATAGATAAACAGGGCTCCAAAGGCAATTCCGGACATCCCGGAGATCAGGGTCAGAAATAGCGATTCCATGATGATTTGTTTTTTAATGGACCATGGATCTTCGCCTAAAGCCCTACGGATACCGATTTCTTTAATGCGCTCCTTCACTACAATTAACATGATATTACTCACCCCGATAATCCCCGATAATAGCACGAGAATGCCCACAAAATAAGCAATGAGGCGCATGGCACCGAAAAGGCTCTCTACCCGGTTGTACTCTTCATAAAGATCAAAGTATCCCACAGCCCTGTCATCGTCAGGGTGCACTTTCCGATTCTGTTTTACCACGTCAATGATTCTGTCCTTCAGGTTGGTAATTGAAGCCCCGTCCCTGGCGGTTATCGCCATCCAACCGACATCATTGCCTTTGTTGAAGGCCTGTGAAAAAGAAGTAAACGGAATAAAGATTTCTTTCTGTCCTTCCTCACCATCCCCATCATTTGTTTTCTTCTTATAGGTTCCGATGACCATGAAGCTGACACCCTGGATTTTGATATAGCTGCCTACGACCTCCTCCCCGGAATCATATAAACTGGCCCTTACGCCTTCGCCGATGATTGCCACTTTTCGCTTTTCGTTGATATCATTGTGATTGATGAAGCGGCCCTGGGTAAGAGTCATGGGATCCTGTTTGATAATTTCAGGATAATCGCCATATATATTGAAGGCCCCCGTATTGATCCCCCGGATGACATTATTCCCGCCACGAAAGTCCCCAAGCTGATTTCTGGGGGAAATATAATGCAGGTCGGGAACGGCCTCACGAATGGCGGCCACATCTTCTACTTTAAATGTATATGACCTGCCCTTAGGAAGCCCTTTATAGTCCTTTGTGGTATTTCTCGACCACATGAACATGGTATTGGTAGCAATATCCCCGAAATCTGCCTTGATTCCGTTTTCAAGCCCCTTTCCGGCAGCCAGTAGGATGATCAAGATCAATATTCCCCAAAAAACTCCGAAAGCGGTAAGGATCGTACGAAACCAGTTTCCGGTCAGTACTTCCAAAATCTCTTTCCATCTGTCTCTATTAAACATAACTATAAAAAAAACTGCTTTATCACATTACCATCCAAAGTCCTGCAATATTGATTCGGAATATAGCTAACTTGTTATTCCTTAGCAATTTTGCAGCCTTTTGGCATTCTTCCGTCAATTATTCATCGCGCAAAGCCTCAATGGTATGTATACTTGCAGCCCTCCATGCCGGGAAAAACCCGGCAACGGCTCCTGCAATAATCAATAAAAATACGGTACTCAGTGCCACATTGAAATTCACGGATGGATTAAGGATATATTCTACTTCAATATGAGGCCCTGCCAACTCCAGGAGGCCCATACTAAGAATTAGTCCCGTAAAACCGGAGATCGCTGTGACAAAAATCGACTCGTGGAGGATCATCCCAACAATAGACCATGGCTGGGCACCAAGCGCTTTGCGGATGCCAATCTCCCGCGTTCGCTCCTTCACCACAATAAGCATGATATTACTTACCCCGACTACCCCTGCTATAATGGTACAGATACCTACAAACCAAAAGAAAAACTTGATGTTGCCGGTAAGTGAGAAAAATCTTTTTGCTTCCTCGAGGGTATTGAAAATATTGATGGCGCTGGCATCGTCCGGTGCTACTGTATGTGCTTCCTGCAGATACTTTTTAAGCCGGTTTGAGAAATTCACTGACTCAGCCACTGCCTGCTCAAAATTTTCTGCAGGCCTCATGGTATAATACATATTATCCACAATGTTCGAACTGTTGAAAACCCTTTGAGCCGTGCTCATTGGCAGGAAGATCCTTTCTTCTTCCCGTTCGCCTCCAGGGTCACCATAAACTCCGATAATCCTGAATTTTATTCCTGAAATGTCCAGGTACTCCTGCAGAGGATCTTCACCCTCTTTAAATATTTCTCTTTTAATCTTGTTACTGATGACCGCCACCTTTTCCGCTTCCTCATGGTCTTTGTAGTTAAGGAATCTCCCAAGGGTCATGTATTCATTTTCTATGATCTGATACCCGGGCAAAACGCCGTGTATATTGTAGCCGAGGGATTCATTTTTGTAATTGACAATGACATCCCTCACCCGGAGCAAGGAAGACCTTTGGTCTATATCGTCCTTGAACATGGTTTCTGTGTAATCGAAATTTTCGTTTTTCAGCCGGATGAACCTTCCCGGATTCAACCCCTTATATTGCTTGGTGGTCACCTGGGTCCAGACCATTACCCTACTGCTGGCATCATTCTGGAATTCCTTTGCGATCCCATTCTGCATTCCCTGACCAAAACCCAGTAAGATGACGAGGATGAATATCCCTGAAGCCACGGAGAGACCCGTAAGAAAAGTTCTTAATTTGTTCTTTCGGATGGTATCAAATATTTCCTGCCATCTTTCAATATCAAACATTGAATCGATTGTTTTGTGATTGATACTACAGAAACCGCTGCACGATCAGACTGCCCCCAGCTTGTATTGTTACACTAGTCCCGCTAATTTAGTACTATTTTTCTGTCAATCACCTTAGTTTTTCATCTTGCGATAGATCATATAAAAAACGCCGGCTACCAGGAGGTAGGGAACGGCCATAAGATATACAATACCGTTATTAATGCTTTCAGCGACTGCGGAATTATCCTCACTTTGAAGGACAGCCCTGCACATTGCGCACTGGGCTGAGGTCAGGTAGGGAAGTATAAGGATTCCCAGCATTAATCTCAGGCCTTTCCTTTTGAAACCGATATTCAGTTTTGGCATAGTATCATCCTTAGGGTTAGGACCAATCCTACTGATTTGTGGTCTTTCATTAACTATAATAAGGAGAAATCATCAGATAAACAATAACACCCGTAACAGTGACGTACAACCAGATGGGAAAGGTAATGCGAGCCAGCTTTTTATGGCTTTCAAACTTTTTAAGGTAGGCTCTCGTATACGTTTTTAGAACAAGGGGGATGATAACCACGGAGAGGATGATATGCGATATCAGAATAAAATAATAGATATACTTCACTGCCCCGCTTCCCCCGAATTTCGTAGAATCTGAAGTCATATGGTAGGCGACATACATGATAAGAAAGCAGAGGGACAGAACGATGGCACTTGTCATTAAATTCTGATGGAGCTTCTGTCTTCCATTGGTAATGGCCCATACGGCAAGCAGGAGGATACCCGCTGTGATACCATTTATGGAGGCATAAATCGGAGGGAGAAAGGACAGAGATTCAACATGAGGGATCTTCACCCCAAACAAGATGGCCACCACCACAGGAATGATGATGGAAATCACTGTAATGTACCTGTTTAACTTTTTCTCCCTGACACTTATGGTTGTCATTTATTCTGCAATAAGTTTTTCAATATCTTCCTTTAAAATACTGATCTGTTCCTTTTCACCCGCATCATTCCGGCCCTGAGATCTAGTAATGGTTCCTCTGTAATATATGACTGGATTCCCAAACTCATCATACCGGGAACGAAGAAATCCCTTTTTATCCACGAGTGCAAACAGGCCGGAGTGCTCAAAGCCACCTTCAACCCCTGGGGCGGCCGCGGCAAATATATTAAACCCCACATTTGCGATGTCATAAATCTCCTCAGTGTCTCCGGTTAATAAGTGCCAGTCCATATCCTGAATTCCATACTTCTCTGCATACGCCTTAAGGACCATTGGAGCATCATGCTCAGGATTGATTGTAATGGATGCCACTCCAAAATTGTCGATATCCGACAATTCATTTTGCAGTGCAACCAGATTTTTGCTCATTACAGGACAAATGGTGGGGCAGGTGGTAAAAAAGAAATCAACCACAAAAACCTTCCCAAGATAATCCTTGTTCGTAATCGGGAGACTGTCCTGATTGATTAAGGTGAAGGGTGGTACACGTCTTTTCACGCCATTCAGGGTAACATAGGCAAGGGGACCCTCATTTAGATCCTTGTTGAGCCGGTCTGTCTGGACCACAGTTCCCTTCTTCAGCCGGTCTGCAATTCTTGGAATAAAAATGATTCCAAAAATGAGGATGATCAGGGAAATCCAGATGTATGAATATTTATTTCTATGCATCATGCATCGCTAATTTGATTAACTGTACGGCCTTTGGTTAGTGGTCAACTGTTATTTTAACCTTTGCGCATTATTCTTCTTTAATGCCAGCCTATACTCCGCCAGGATGATCTTTACATCATCCACCATTTTATTGTTCAGGTCAGCCACGGAGATCGTATTAAATCCATATTTCACCTTTTCGTCCTCATCGTCATTTCTGCCGCGCAAATTTCCCTCTTTATCAATTATAAATACATAGGGTGTACCAAGATTTGCGTCGAGCATTAAATCTGTTCGCAGCGAATTAAAGAGGGACGTTATTTCATCCTTCTCCAAGAATATAAACTTCCAGTTCCGTATATCTGTAAAACTCCCGAGTTCTGCCTTCAATTCCTCCACTTTGGCCTCCGTTCCATAGGGAAGTACAATCACAATCTGGAAATCCCGGAACTCATAGAACCGTTTATATATCTTCTGATTCAGGTTAAAAGCGTTTCCCTTTTTTATCTCGAGATCACCGCCGGGAAATCCAAGGATACTGATTTTCCCATGCAAGGTCTTTTGACCATCCGCCGAGTTGATGTCTCCCACCATCGGAGTAATTATGGGCAGCCTGCCGAACTGATTGACACCCGTTGCAAAGAACAGATAGGCCACTATTGGGAGGACAAACAGAACCACCAGTACGAATGTTTTTTTCATAAGTCCTTATCAAAACAGTACAAAAATAAAAAAGACGGTTGTTATACCGTCTTCAGATGCTGTTAATTCGTTCTTAGAAATCCCACTGCACATAGCCGTCCTTGTATACATTGTAGATATAATCGGCTTCAAAGAGCAGGATAAAGATCAGATAGGCAACCAGAAAAATAGGCGACCAAACCACAGCCCTCCGAAGGGAACTTTTCTCATCACGCATGTGCATAAAATCCCAGGTGATATAATAGGCCTTCACAATGGTCAGAATAATAAAAACCCAGTTCAGAAGTTTCATTCCTACAAAGTAGTTGTGTGACAGAATCCTCGGTTTTAATATCCCAAAGGTGACCTCTACCGCAGTGACAATTGTCAGAAAGATCAACACCCCCCATATTTTATGGATATTGGACTTGAACGTTATAAGTCCCCTGAAAATTGAAAGTTTATGTTCATGTGCCATACCGTTGCGTCTGCTAATTTATGTGTTGCTCAATTTTTGTTCAAGTCTGCAGGTGCCTGACTCAGACCAGGTAAAAGAAGGTAAAGACAAATACCCAGACCAAATCAACAAAGTGCCAGTACAATCCCACTTTCTCAACCATTTCATAATGTCCTCTCCGCTCATAGGTCCCCAAAATAACGTTAAAGAATATGATAATATTGATGATCACCCCGGAGAAGACGTGAAAGCCGTGAAATCCTGTGATAAAGAAAAAGAAATCAGCAAAAAGTCTGTTCCCGTATTCGTTCTGCACCAGATTGGCCCCCTCAACCACCATCACCCCATCCTTCATCTTTTTAAGGGTCTCTTCCCTGGTAAGAAGCGTTTTCCGGTGATCATCCGTAATTGTCTCAGTACGGATCAAAATATTCGGATTCGATTTTAGACCTTCATTTACTTCATTCAATGAATAGCTCGGAATGTAGCCATCCTTACTAAACCAGATGCCGTTATTTTCCTGCTGCGTCTCCCGGTCTTCAGCCATTGTTTTGGCAAAATCTGCCAGCGCGGCTCTTTCTCCTGTGTCTGCTTTGACAAATTGAAGTATACGCCCACCTTTTGTTTCTACAGCACCGTAATCTCCCTTGATAAAAGTGGCCCATTCCCAGGCCTGAGATCCCACAAATATTGCGCCTCCGATAATGGTGAGGAAAAGATACCAGATCACTCTTGTTTTCTGCATCTTATGGCCGGCGTCTACCGCAAGCACCATGGTAACAGATGACATAATGAGGATAAAGGTCATAAAGGCCACATAGTACATCTGAAAGTTGCCGTGAAAGAAAGGCACGTGAGTAAATACCTCGTCTGCGATGGGCCAGGTCTCAATAAACTTGAAACGTGAAAAGCCATAGGAAGCCAGAAAGCCGGAAAAGGTGAGGGCGTCAGAGACCAGGAAGAACCACATCATCAGTTTGCCATAACTGGCACCAAGAGGGCTGTTTCCACCACCCCAAATGTTCTCTTCAGTACCCGTAGTCACCGTAGCTTCCATATTTAGTTGTTCGGTTAATTATCTATGAACAAATTTACATTTTTTTCAGGGATACTAAAATCAATATCTTCAAAACCCCGATAAATTATAAATATTATTTGAACAAATAAAAAAATATAAAAAGATACACCCACAGCAGGTCCAGAAAATGCCAAAAGGTAGCGCCCATTTCTATCCCAAGCATATTCTCAGAGGAATACTTACCCATGACATTCCTGTATAAGACCACTATTAAGGATACCATACCGGCAACTACGTGGACTATGTGTACCATGGCAATCAGGAAAATATATGA